>CAYRTN010000020.1:0-15680 GCA_964427235.1 uncultured Chthoniobacter sp.
CGTTGAGGACGCGAACGAGTTGGCTTGCGGGGGCCTGAAGGAGTCCCAGGAGTGTGGCGCGCAGGACGTCTTTGCTTGGCAAGTCGGCCAAGACGGCTACCTGAGCTGCTGAAAGAGCGGCATTGTCAAGAACTCCAGCCCGGACGGTTGGTTTTTTGAACTCGGCAGCAAATGTCTTGAGGACTTTGGCTGCGGCGCAAATATCCACTTCGCCTGTGACCATGGCGGTCTGGCCTGAAAGGGACTCGGACATTTCCGGCATCTGCAGTTCTTGGGCAGCGATGCGCAAAAAGGTGTTTCTTACAACGCTAATTTTCGCTCCTGCCTCGCTGAGTTTGGTTCTCAGGGTCTCGAAGTGCGGCACTTTCATGCCGGTGAAGTCAACGATGAGAAGATATGGCGAGGCTTTGAGCTTCTCGCGAACGTCGGAGACGATTAAGGTTTTCTCGGGTCTCATGATTTTTTAATTAGTGTTTCAGGAACGATGAAGGATCAACCGAGAGACCGGGTGACATAGTGGCGCTCAGGGTGATGGCTTGGACAAACGAGCCCTTCGCTGTCGGTGGGCGGGATTTGATGACGGCGTCAATGACAGCGGCGCCATTCTCAAGAAGCGATTTTCCGTCGAAAGAAAATTTGCCAACAGGAACAGCAACGTTTCCGTTTTTATCGAGTTTGAATTCGACGCGTCCGGCTTTGACTTCCTTGACGGCTTTGGCTGTGTCGTCAGTAACGGTTCCCGTCTTTGGATTCGGCATCAAACCACGTGGTCCGAGGACGCGACCAAGTTTACGAACTTCGGCCATGGCGGCAGGAGTAGCGACAGCGACATCGAAGTCGGAAAAGCCGCCGGTAACTTTTTTGATGAGATCTTCGAATCCGACGAATTCTGCTCCAGCTTCTTTTGCTGCTTCAGCGGCTTGTCCGCTAGCGAAAACAAGTACGCGAACATTTTTTCCACTTCCGTTAGGTAGAGGACAGGTGCCGCGAACCATTTGGTCACTCTGCTTGGGATCTACGCCCAGCTTGAAAGAGAGAGTGACAGTTTGATCAAATTTTGGTGCGGGAAGGGACTTGAGGATTTCAATGGCATCCGTGAGTTGATACTTGCGATGCGACTCGATTTTTGCTTCCGCTGCGCGATAGCGCTTGCTGCGTTTTTTTTGCATTTAATATTGTGCAGTGCGAGCGACCTTGTGGTCTCCTGCTGTTGATTTTTACCTTGGTTGGGAGGCGAGAAGCTAAAGGGTTAACCCTATATGTCAAATAAAAAACCAAAAAAAATTTGACTGTGAGGTTTAGCGGACTAGCTTTCACGCTCCGCAGGCGAAGAACATCGCCATGGTCGGTATACTAATTATGAAAGCTCAATACATCGAAGAAGCATCCAAAGTCATTCCCGAGACCCATGTCCTAATCAATATGGTTTCTCGCCGAGTTCGCCAACTCAATGCAGGCAGTCGTCCACTCATTGATGCCGGCTTGAGCCTTGGTCTTGCCGACGTAGCTCTTCTTGAAATCGCACAAGGCAAAATCGTCCTCACCGAGCCTCTGGTTGACGCAGCTTAAGGGTCTGCTGCGTGCAGCGGCAGAAATATGGCATCTGATATTACCACCAACCGAAAGGCCCTGCGAGATTACCACATTCTCGACAGGTTTGAGGCCGGGTTGGAGCTCAAGGGTACAGAGGTCAAATCCATTCGTGCTGGCCTAGTGTCCCTTCAGGGAGCCTTTGCCAAATTGGAAAACGGACAGGTTTATCTTTTCGAAAGCACGATCCAACCCTACGAGCGTGCGAGTCACGAGCAGCATGAGTCAAAGCGCCAGAGAAGGCTTTTGTTGCACAAGGTCGAGATAGATAAGCTGGCGGGAGCTATTGAGCGTGATGGCCTGACCATTCCAGCATTGCGTCTCTATTGGAAAAAGGGACTCGTCAAAATCGAGTTGGGCATCGGCAAAGGGAAGCAGGCTGCCGATAAGCGAATGGATTTAAAGAAACGTGTGGAGTCGAGAGAGGCGGAGCGGGCGGTCTCCGCATTCCATCGCCGGGGCCAGTAAGGCTTCGGAAAAGTGGATTGCCCAGCTACAAGAAAGCAGAGGGATTTTCAAGTAGGTGACTGGGATTTCTTGCATGCAATAAGCCGCTTGGAAGCTGGCTCTCAGCGCCCCCCTTTGAAAAAAGGATCACTTTAAACTGTGATCCCATCGTTTCTGGATGGAGCAGCATCCGCAATGAGCGGAGTTTTTTGAGCGTTTCGGGAGACGGAGTTTTTCCGTCCAGGGATTGAAGCAACTTTGTTGCGGCTCCGACAAGAAAGTGGTGCTGATCGGTGAACCCCCGTAAATCCAATCCAACCGCACGGGCATCGCGAGACAGAGATGAAAAATCAACATGGGCGGTGATGTCTTTTTCGCCTGGTCGTTCTAGTGGATTTTCGTCACGCCGATGATTCGAGTAGCAGGCGAGCGTCCCTCGGTTTCGATGCTCGGCAAGGAGGTCTTCGCCAGGCATGCCGTAGTCGATCGCAAGAAGAAATCCCTTTTCCATTTTACTCGATATCCCTTGGAGAAGCTCTTTCTGAGCACATCGGCGCTCGGTGAGAAATCCATCAGGCCTGGGAGGAAGAGGCATCCCCTCTATGAAATTCTGCTTTGGGCTAAAGAAAAAACCATCGCTCTCGGATTTGACTAAAAGTTCTCTCCATCGCCCGTGATCTGCCTGAAGAATGTCCACAGGGAGTGCGTCGAAGAGCTCATTTGAGAAGTGAATTCCACAAAACGAGGGAAGCGAGTCTGGTGACGAAATCCAGGAAACTTGAGCGCCTGAAAGAAGGTGGGCTTGTTTGTTTTTTAGGGACTCGAGTGGCTCAATGATGATCCAGTGGGCGTTCGCGAGTGGGGTGCTGGAAAGGGTATCGATGATGTCACGTGAGAGTTGGCCATCATTGGCTCCCTGTTCGACGATCGTAAATTCATCAGGCTCTCCAAGAATGGACCACATTTCAAGGAACTGACCCGCGAGGATCTCGCCCAAAATGGGACCGACACTCACGTTGGTAAAAAAATCTCCCTCGCGTCCCACCTTTGCTCGATCGCTGGAATAGTAGCCCTCTTGCGAATCGTAGAGGGCAAGTTCCATGAAGCGGGAAAACTTCATCGGTCCCGCCTCTGCAATCTCATCGTGAATCCTGTCTCTAAGGCTTCGTGACCTCGCGCACATAGACGTTGATTTGTCCGCCGGTGCTTTCACGAACATCCATCACTTGGAATGGGCGGCGCGAATCTCGAGAGACGAAACTGCCGTCGGAGGGAGCCTTCATCCCATTGGTGTATTGCACGATGATCCTTATGTTATCCGAACCCCGCTGGGTGGGGCGCATGACAGCTCGGTCGCCACCAGAGGCCGTGACATTAAAATTCCCATTCAAATAAATGCGCTCACCGGAGGTTCCCTTGGACGCGACATCCGAGACCTCAGAGGGAGCGAGAAGCCGCCCGCGGGGCATTCTGCCGGCTTCATATACCTGCCAGACTTTTGAGTTTGATGCAGCGATTGCTTGGGGTGGAGTTGGTGTCGGGCTCGGTGTTGCTACGACCAAAGCGGGCGTTGGTGTTGCGGTTGGCTTCGAAGCGGGTCGCGCGGGTGTTGCTTTACGAGCTTCTGGCGTCGGTGATACCGAAGCCAAGAGTGGCGTGGCTGAGGGAACGGGAATAGGAGTGGCTTCTGGTGTGGGCGATACTGTGGCTAGGAGCGGAGTGCTTGCAGGAATGGGGATCGGAGTAGCGATAGGGGTTGGGCTTGGCGTAGGCGTAGCGTCATTAGCTGCCAGCGGCTTCTCGACACGCATGAGGCGCTGATTGGCGTTGGCGAGTGAGGGGTCTTGTTTTGGAGCTTCCTTGATGGTGGAGGCCGGTTTTGTTTTCCGGCGGAAGTGAGCGTATTTGGCTTCCGCTTCTGTTTGACGAGATTTGTCGATAACAGGGAGACCGGCCTTCACGTTCAATCGTTCTGGCGGATCGAGCGAGAAGGTCCCATTTTCTTGAGCCGATTCGTAACTCGGATAGAGAATCGAAATCGTCGTCAACTTAGTGCGCCCGTCTTTCAAATGCTCGACATTGATAACCGCTGCCAATTCATTTTCGCGTTTGAGGTCGATATCTAAACCAGTAAGGAGAGAGCGATGAAGGTTACGGATGGATTTTTTATTACAGGTAAAAATCTGTTCGATGAGAAGGTTTGGATTCTCCTTGGATTGAGCTAGCACGACAACCCCTGAAACAAAAAAATCCTCATTCGAGAGTTCGTATGAATCCAAAATGTTAAATGTGCCGATCACGTAGGGAACAAGGCCGTCTGCAGGTTTGAAGTTGCGAATGTAATTACGAAGAAAAACTTCATTCGTGCGGGCCATTTGACGCGGCTTCATAGAGTTGAATCGGTCAAGAATCTGAGGGGCTCTTAGAAACTCTCCACGAGGTGCGGCGGTAAGTTCAAAGCGCTTGGGGGTATCGATCTTTTTGAGCCTGGTGAGGACTTCATGGCTGAATGGTTTCTCAGGATGCCCGAAGATGTAATAGCTCCCAATCCAGCAGCAGATGGCAAAGCCAATTAAGACAATAATCAGTACGGTCCAACCAAAGAGCCCTCCATCAGAAGAGCGGGATGAAGGTATGCTTTCACGATCAGGTTCATTGAACCAGGCTCGGTCACTGTTTCTTCCAGGATCGTTGGGCATCTGAATCAGGATTTGGCTGTCGCCGTTTCTTCAAACGAGGTTCCACATCCGCACGATCTCGCTGCCCGAGGATTTCGGATTCGGAATCCCGCTCCAGCAAGGCCGTCCTCGTAGTCCAAGGTGCATCCTGCCAGAAAACTGGCGCTGTCTTGGTCGATGAAAACTTTGGCTCCCAAGTGCTCGATCACATTCTGTCCTTCACCTTGAACATCGACGTCCATGATGTATTGAAGCCCCGCGCATCCGCCTTTCTCAACGGATAAACGCAACCCTTCGCCTGAACCTTTCGATGCAATAAGGTCAAGTAGCGCCTGCGCGGCATCATCGGTTATTTTGATCACGTTCTTTTCATAAGAACGATTCCGTGCAAAGTCAAATGGCATGGGAAAGATTCGACTGCTTACAGATGAGGTTGCCAGCCAGGTCGCTGCCGGTGAGGTGGTCGAGCGGCCAGCATCCGTAGTCAAAGAACTTGTCGAAAACAGCATTGATGCTGGCGCTCGCCGAATCACTGTGGAGTTTGCTCGAGGGGGTGGGCAATTAATCCGAGTCACGGATGATGGGGCTGGGATGGATCGCGAGGATGCCATCCTGTGCCTAGAGCGGCATGCAACGAGCAAAATCCGTTCTGCCGAAGATTTGTCTGTGGTCGCCACCATGGGATTTCGCGGTGAGGCGTTGCCGAGTATTGCAAGTGTCTCGCGCTTTATCTTAGCCACTCGATCTCGAGATGGTGAAACGGGCACGGAAATAAAAATTGCCGGCGGGAAGATCGAGTCTGTTTCTGATTGTGGTGTTGCGCCTGGTACGTCGATTGAGGTCAGTTCGCTTTTCTTTAATGTTCCGGCACGAAAAAAATTTCTCCGTGGCGAGGAAACCGAAGCGGCACACATCATTTATCAAATGCAATCGCTTGCGATAGCGCATCCCGAGGTCACGATGACGTTGCTTCGAGATGGGCGCAGCATTTGGAAAGCCGGAGGAACATCCGATCACGGAGTTCGTGTAGTGGATCTTTTTGGCGCTGACTTTATGCGAAGGTTGATGGTTTTGGAGGCGTCGGAGGAAAATGGGATAAAATTGGAGGGGTATTTATCGAAACCAGGGGAGGGGAGGCCTGACCGTGATCAGCAGTTTGTTGTTCTCAACCGCAGGGTAGTGCAGTGCCCTGCCGTTTTCCGTGCTCTTCGGGAGGCGTATGGAGATGCTCTCCCTCGAGGTCGCCAGCCCCTTGGTGTGCTGCGAGTATCGATGGATCCTCTGGCTTTTGATTGCAATGTCCATCCTGCAAAACGAGAGGTGCGTCTTCATCGCCCGGAACTGCTGAAGCAGGCTGTTTACCTTGCTGTCCGAAGGATGCTCGAAAGCCTTAATTCCTCGACTCGCAGTGCGGCAACGGAAACTCGAGTGGAGTCACCGCGTCCTGCGTTGCCAACTATACCAGCGACGCCTCATTCAAGCCGTTCGTTTGCACGCGCACCTCAAATGGAGCTGCCTGTTCCCGATTTGATTATTCCGGATGTCCCTGAGGAGCGCTTCCAAATTATTGGACCGCTGGGAGCGCATTGGATTATTCTGGAAGGCAAGGATGGTCTTGTATTGCTGGACGTGAGAGCGGCGTCGGAGCGCATACTCTTTGAAAGCCTGCGCAGGGAGGCCGCTTCAGGTACCGCCGCTTCGCAAAATCTGCTTCTCCCTTCCGTAATCGATCTGGTGCCCAAGGATGCCGTCTGGATATCCGAAAATCTGGATGCTCTCCGGTCTACGGGATTTCATTTGGAGCCCTTCGGTGGCGACTCATTCAAGGTGGAGGCTGTGCCCGCATGCCTTGCGTCGAGTGATGTTCGGAATGCCCTGCTGGATGTTTGCCTCACATTGCGATCCACAGGGCTTATGGGGTCGAGTCAGCCTGTGATGGATGCATTGATACGGTCGGTATCGAGATTTGCTTCGAGTAATGGCTTTCAATATGGGGAACAACGGGCGCGGCATCTGGTGAACGAATTGCTCAAATGTGAGTTGCCCTACGCCTGTCCGCAAGGTCGTCCGACCCTTATCCAGTGGTCATTTTCCGAGCTTGAGCGGAAGTTTGGTCGGTAATGCCTTGAGCTACAAATCGGGGGCGTTTTTTTATTTTTTAAATAACAAGCATGGCGCATTGCTAGAACGTGGTGAATGTGAGATAGAAAAAGTATCTATGTCTGATTTGAGGATCGAGCCAGCCACCCTTGATGACCTCTCCGAACTAACGGAGTTGTTACACGATTTGTTCACTCAGGAGGCCGACTTCACTCCAGACCGAGAGAAGCAGCTTCGCGGGCTGAGGCTCATTTTGGAACAGCCCTCGCGCGGACGCATATTCGTTATCCGCAATGAGCGGATGATTGTTGGCATGATTAATCTTTTAATAACGATTAGCACCGCAGAAGGTGGGTTTGTGCTGGTCTTGGAGGATCTGGTTATTCATCGCGACCATCGCAACCAAGGGTTCGGTTCGCGTTTGCTAATGCACGCTCTGGATTTTGCCAGACAGAAAAAATTCCTTCGGATCACGCTTCTGACGGATAAGGGAGAGCAGGCAAGGCCCTTTTATCTTAAACATGGTTTTATGGACAGCGCGATGAGTCCGATGCGCTACGTTTTTGACAATGAAAGCTGATGTTGCGTGGGCTTGCGTGCTAGCGAATGATTCGAATCTTGTTGAAAAATGATCAGCACGGCATTCGTTCTTGGGGCAGGACTGGGAACGCGATTGCGTCCACTCACTGAGCATCGCCCGAAGCCACTTGTCCCCATTTTTGACAAGCCCCTGATCACTTTTGCATTTGACCACCTCATGGCATCAGGTGTTCGACGTTTCGTAGTGAATACGCACCATTGCGCGAATGCCTATACCGCACTCTTGGGCATGAAAAACAATGAGGCGATCTATCGAGGATGCCCGATTCAATTTTCTCATGAACCGGTCCTTCTTGAAACCGGCGGAGGAATCAAGAGAGCCGCTCCCCTGCTCGGTGAAGAGCCATTTATTGTCTACAATGGAGACGTGCTTGCGGACTTTCCATTGGACTCATTAATTGCGGCACATCAAGGATCGGGAAACCTGGCCACGCTTGCACTTCGTTCAGAGGGGGCAGAGCGCCGGATTCAATGGGATCAGCCAAGCGGACTCATCACGGACATGCGTGGACTTATTGGCGGACGTACCGAACCCGCATTCCTTTTTACCGGCATCAGTATTATTTCCCCAGAGGTTCTCAATCACATTCCAGATGGGGAAATTGTTTCGATCATTCCTATCCTCGTTGATCTGTTGCGCGCAGGAGGGCGGATTGGAGGTGTTGTGATCGATGAAGGAGATTGGTTTGATATAGGCAATATCAATTCTTACATGGAGGTTCACTCCATTATTGCATCTCGGAAGCAAGGAATCTCCTACCTCTCGAAAGCATGGCCGACTTCGATCCAGAACACTGCCCACATTGATTCAACTGCGGAAATTCGAGGATGCACCATCGTAGGGGAGGGGGCTTCCATCGGAGCGCGAGCGAGGTTGGAAAATGTCATCGTCTGGCCGGGGGAAAACGTGGTTGCGGGTAGCACGATAAAAAACGCGGTGATATCTAACGGCACTGTCACCCAATCCAGTTGCAGTCACGGATGTGAACCTGCATAGTTGCTCGCTCAACGCCGATAAACGAATGAAAACATCGCTCACCAAAAAAATTACTTATTCCACTTTAGCCCTCGTTGTTTTTTTAGTCGGGTGCTCGAATAAAAAAAATCTGATCACTGCGGGAAAGCCGGCTCAAGAAGTCCAGAATCCCAAACATTCGTCCGCCATGGGATCTAGTAACGATGGGCCTCAGACACCTTATGGTGCGAGCGGAGTTTCCTTGGAGACGTCGTCAACGGGTCCCAAGTTTCGGTTCTAAAAAACGTGAGAAAGCAAGCAACTAGGGCTCTCTCGAAAAAAAATGTTATTTTTCGCTTGCCACTTTGCGACTCATCTATAGTGTCCCCCTTCCCGCTACGCCTCGGTTTTAGATCCAGTATCGCTAGAGCGTGATTTTTTAATCACTGAAAAGCATCGAGGTTATCAGGAAAATTCAAATGAAATCACAGCAACACATCATCTCAAGACGAAGCCTAGAAAAGGCAGCGGTGTGTTGTGTCGATACCCGATTACTTTTAATATGAGTGCTACTGTCCTCACACCAGCGGAAGCTGCAAAAGCGAAAATCAATCTCATTACCGAGGAGGCTAAGGGAAACCAAGCTGTCCACGATGTGGTTGTTGCAATCCAAGCCGCTCGCCGTAGTGGCACGGCTTGCGCCAAGACAAAAGCGGAAGTCAATCTTTCCGGCCGCAAGCCATGGAGGCAAAAAGGAACCGGCCGCGCACGTGCTGGTTATTTTTCCAGTCCTGTTTGGGTGGGTGGTGGCGTGGCACACGGACCTAAGCCACGCGATTACACCAAAAATACACCAAAGGCAGTTAAGAAGCTTGCCTTCAGAAAAGCCCTCAGCGCCCGCATTGCTGATGGAGATATTCTCTTCGTAGATACTTTTTCCGTAGCCGAGCCAAAAACCAAGCAGTTCGTAAAACTCTTGAGCTCGACAGTGACCAGTGCTCGCAAAACACTCATTGTTTCCGAGGGCTTCGACGAAAACACATTCAAGGCCGCACGCAATGTAGCCTGTGCACAACTTACCCGCGCATCGGATGTCAATACAGAGCAGTTGCTCGCTTTTGACAAAATCATCCTCACTCGCGCCGGATTAGAAAAAATATCTGAAAGACTAGCGTAATGAATCAAGTTTACGACCATATTGAAACAATCCTGCTGACAGAAAAAGCCACGCTTCTTTCTGAAAAGCTCAACAAGTATGTTTTTCGCGTGCCGCCCTCCGCGAACAAGCTACAAATTAAGCGTGCCGTTGAGGTCATTTTCAATAAAAAAGTATTGGACGTGAATACGGCTAATTACGCAGGTAAGAAAAAGCGTGAGCGTCGTGCCGATTTCGGTCGTAAGCCGAATTGGAAAAAGGCATTTGTTACGCTCAAAGAGGGCGACAAAATCAATCTTGTCTAAAGAGAAAGTAGATCATGGCAATTAAAACATTTAGACCGCTGACACCATCAGCCCGATTCAAAGCTCTCCCGGATTTTGCTGAGATAACAAAATCCAAGCCTGAAAAAAGCCTCACAGAGGCCATCAAGCGCACTGGTGGACGCAACAACCAAGGTCGCATCACAATGCGCCACATTGGTGGTGGACACAAGCGCCGCTACCGCATCATTGATTTCAAGCGCCTTCGCCGTGACGTTATGGCGCAGGTTACAGCGATTGAATATGATCCAAATCGCTCAGCTCGCATTGCCTTGATTCAATATCCCGATGGTGAAAAAGCCTACATCTTGGCTCCTGTTGGTCTAGCCGTTGGAGCATCCGTCACAGCAGGTGCAAAGGCTGATCCTAATGTCGGAAATGCTCTCCCTTTAAAGTCGATTCCACTTGGAACTTCGATTCATAATTTGGAACTCGTCCCAGGACGCGGCGGTCAAATCGTTCGCAGCGCTGGTTCAGTAGCCATTTTGGCTAACCGCGAGGGCGGATATGCACTCGTGAAATTAGCTTCTGGTGAAATGCGCCGCATCAACGAGGAATGCTTTGCTACGATTGGCCAAGTCGGAAATACTGACCACATGAATGTATCTTCTGGTAAAGCCGGTCGCAGTCGTTGGTTGGGCATTCGTCCACACGTTCGCGGTATGGTAATGAACCCTGTAGATCACCCAATGGGTGGTGGTCAAGGTAAGAGCAAGGGCGGTGGCGGTCGTCACCATCCGATGTCCCCTTGGGGTCAATTGGCCAAAGGCTTTAAAACCCGCCGCAAACACAAACCTAGCGATAATTTTATCGTTCAACGTCGCAAGTCTAAATCTAAGAACTAACCATGGCACGCTCTCTCAAAAAAGGCCCTTTCGTTGAATGGAAGCTTCTCGACAAAATCGATCGCATGACCGAGTCGGGCACGAAAAAGCCTATTAAAACTTGGTCCCGCAGGAGCACGATCACTCCTGACTTTGTCGGTCATACATTTAACGTGCACAATGGGAAGACCTTCATTCCTGTTTTTGTTACCGAAAATATGGTCGGTCACAAACTCGGTGAATTTTCACCGACGCGTATCTTTAAGAAACACGGTTCTCACACCGCAAAAGTGACCAAATAATCACATGGGTGTTGTCGCCATGGCGGCAGCGCTCATTTTCTTGACTGCAATTCAAACATTGCACGCTCAAGAAAAAAGCTCTTTGACAGATTTTGAATCTAGTAGTTCTCGTGTGAAACTAAATGTTTCGTATGATGAAGTTCTTGATCCTTGTGTTTTGCAGGAAAAGTTAGTGTTAGCTGAACAAAAAAATAAGCTAATTACTAACAGTTTGATCCAAGCCAATATAGAGGCTGAAGTGCTCAGAAAACAGAATAAAAACCTGGTTGAAAAGTTTGATGCGCTCAGCTTGGATTCTCCAAGTAGCAATCAAAGTAGTATTGAGTCTAAGTTGTTAAATTCACTTAGCGAAATCCGATTGCTGAAAGATAAAGCTAATAAAGCTAACGACGCTATCATCGCTCTCTCTGAATCTCTTGAAGTGCTTTTAAAAACTAACACTAACATTAATCCTCAGTCACGCATGTCAGTTGAAATTGAATTGAGAAAAGCCTCGAGCATTCTCAATTCTGTTTGTTCAAATAAAGTCAATGACAAACCGATTACATTAAGCGATGCCAGAATCATCGATGTTCAAGAAAACTTAGAACTAGTAGTTGCAAACATTGGTTCAAAAAGCGGTGTCAAGCTAGGCATGTCATTTTCAATTTTTAGGAATGAAAAAAAAATTGCTACAGCCTGTGTTATTGACGTTCGTGAAAACATTTCAGGTGCTACGATTCAAAATCTAACTTCAGAGAATATTCAGGTGGAAAACGGAGATATCCTTCAAGCGGATTTAAATAAATAGAACAGTAAACAATAAAATTAAAATGCAGGTAAAATCGATTCACAGATTTGCTAAGATTTCAGCTTTTAAAGCTCGCGAAGTTACTCGCGCTATTCAGGGTATGCCTGCTAGCGATGCGCTTGATCTCCTTAGATTCACTCCCAAAAAGGCGGCCGGTCTCGTTTCAAAGACATTGAAGAGCGCTATTGCCAATGCCGAAAATAATAACAACTTGAATGTTGCCAATTTGGTCGTTAAAGAAGCAGTCGTTGGGGAGGGCCCAACACTTAAACGCTCACAACCTAAAGCACGCGGTAGTGCGGGTCCAATTCGTAAACGCACGAGTCACATCCGTGTTATCTTGACTGACGAGATTGAAATCACTCGTCGTGAAGATAAGCCTAAAAAAACCAATACATCTTCGCGCAAAGTAAAATCTGCAGCTAAGCCGGCTAAAGTGGCAAAAACTGAACCTGCAGCTTCAACTGCGGAAACCAAAGAATAAAAAATGGGACAAAAAGTTAACCCTATCGGATTTCGTCTTCCAGTTACTCGTGACTGGACTTCACGTTGGTATGCATCACGTAAAGATTTTGCTGATTATCTCATCGCAGATGATCGCATTCGTACCACTTTAAAAAAGAAATTAAAGCAAGCTGCCGTTGCTCGGATTGTTATTGAGCGGGCATGGAACAGCGTTCGCGTTACAATTCATACGGCACGTCCAGGGGTTGTTATCGGTCGCCGTGGTTCCGAAATCGAAACTCTCACTAAAGAGGTGAGTGATCTTGCTGATGGAAAGCAAGTTAAAATTGATATCGTTGAGATCAAGAATCCTGATCTCGATGCTCAACTCGTTGCTGAGAACGTTGCTTCCCAGCTCGAGCGCCGCATCTCTTTCCGTCGTGCTATGAAGCGTGCGCTTCAGTTGACGATGGAACAAGGCGCCCTCGGTATCAAAATTCGTTGCGCTGGCCGTCTTGGCGGTGCTGAAATCGCTCGTACGGAGCGCTACCATGAAGGCAAAGTTCCTCTCCATACTCTTCGTACACCTATCGATTATGGCTTCACCGAAGCAGAGACTGTAGCTGGCAAGATCGGAATCAAGTGCTGGATTTGCAAGAAAGTCGAAGTGCCTGAAGAGCCACGCGCTGAGGTGAAACCTCCCGTTACGGCTGACGCCGCTGAGTAAAGCGTTATAACTTTAATTTTAATAGAATACTGATATGCCATTGATGCCCAAACGCGTGAAATATCGCAAAACCCAACGCGGCAGTCGCAAAGGGATTGCGACACGTAATCTGAAAATTGATTTCGGTGAATTCGGTTTACAAACTTTAGAGCGTGCTTGGATAACCAACACGCAAATCGAAGCCGCTCGTGTTGCTCTCACCCGCAATATGAAACGTAAGGGCAAGCTTTGGATTCGTATTTTTCCAGACAAATCCGTTACGGCTCGTCCACCAGAAACCCGAATGGGTAAAGGTAAAGGTCAACCCGAATATTGGGTGGCTGTTGTTAAGCCAGGCAATATCCTGTTTGAACTGGACGGCATTTCTGAATCCGTCGCTCGTGAATCACTGAGATTGGCTGCCAACAAGCTTCCGGTCCGCACCCGCTTCATCACACGGCACCACGCCGAATAATTGTTGACATGAAAATCGAAGAAATCATAGAATTAACCCCGAAAGAGCTTTTAGCCCGTAAAAAAGAGCTATCAGCAGAGATTTTCAATCTGCGTATTCAAAAGCAGAGCGGTCAATTGGAACGGCCACACCTTATTCGTGTTGCTCGTCGCAACATCGCACGTATCGAAACCGCTTTGAGCCGTAAGGCCGGGGCAGAAACTGCCAAGTAAATGGAAGAAATCATCACTTCAGATAAACCTGCACAAAGGGGCCTGCGCAAAGTTCGCGTTGGCGAAGTTGTCTCCGACAAAATGGACAAATCCATTGTTGTTAAAGCAACCACACGCGTGCCACATCCTAAGTTCGGTAAAATTACCAAACACATCACGAAGTTCCATGCTCACGACGAAAAAAATGAAGCCAAAGTGGGCGATCGTGTCAGCATCATGGAAACTAGACCCCTTAGCCGCACGAAGCGCTGGCGTCTTGTTGAAATCCTTAAACACTAATTAAACATGATCCAGATTCGCTCACGCCTAGATGTTGCCGATAATACCGGTGCAAGAATGGCTACCATGATCGGTGTAATTGGTAAAAACACAATGACTGCTCGCATTGGTGACATCATTACAGCTAACGTTAAAGAGGCTTCCACTGGTGGCACTGTCAAAAAAGGGGATGTCGTTCGTGCTGTTATTGTCCGAACCAAAAAACCCGTTACTCGTGAAGATGGTTCCTGCCTGCGCTTTGATAGCAATGCGATCGTCATTATCGATAAAGATAGCAACCCTCGTGGCACTCGTATCTTTGGGCCAGTTGCCCGTGAACTTCGTGAAAAAAACTTCATGAAAATCATTTCCTTAGCTCCTGAGGTATTATGAATCGTACTAAATTCCATGTCCGTCGCGGTGATACTGTAGAAGTAATCAGCGGTAACCATAAGGGTGCTTCTGGAAAAATTCTTGAGATCAAACCCGATAAATCCCAAGTCATCATTGAAGGCGTTCGGATGATTAAAAAACATCAGCGCAAGACTCAAGACAACCCGAATGGCGCCATTATCGAGCGTGAAGGACCTTTGCATATTTCTAATGTGAAACTTCTCGAAAAGGCCGCCGATAAAGGTTCCAAAAAAGCAGCATAGTATTAGACATGACTAAAGAACCTGAACTCCTTACCGATTACAAAAATCGTGTTATTCCTGCTCTCAAGCAGAAGCATGGTTACAAAAACATCCATCAGATTCCAAAGATCTCGAAGGTTGTTATCAATACATGCGTAGCTTCCTCTAACGACGTTAAAGAAGCTCTTGAGATTGCAAAAACGGAATTAGCTACTATCAGCGGTCAAAAGCCAGCTACGACCGTTTCAAAGAAAGCGATTTCGAACTTCAAACTTCGTGAAGATCAACCCATCGGCGCAAAGGTGACACTTCGTGGCCGTTTGATGTATGAATTTCTTGAGCGTTTGATCAAGACCGCTTTGCCTCGTATTCGCGATTTCCGTGGTGTTTCTCCACGCGCTTTCGATGGAAATGGTAACTACACTCTTGGCGTAGCAGATCAATCGATCTTTCCTGAAATCGAACTCGATCGTATCAAGCGTAATATCGGTTTCGACGTTACATTTGTCACGACAGCGAGCACGAATGCGGAAGCCAAGTCCTTGTTGACCGAAATGGGCATGCCTTTCACAGATAAGGCCAAGAAGCCACCGGCTCCTAAAGCCGAAAGCCAAAGCGAAACAGCCTCCTAGAATTACGATATGACTGATCCCATTGCCGATATGTTAACTCGCCTCCGGAATTCGACTTCCGCAGGCAAAGCGGCACTTCTCGTGCCCTATTCTAAACTCAAAAGTGATATCGCTGTTATTCTCAAAAAAGAAGGATATATCAACGATTATGAACTGGAGACCGTTGATGGTCACCAGCAGATCAAAATCACAACGAGATTTGTCAATAAAACCAGCGCTATCACCGGGCTGAAACGTGTAAGCCGTCCAGGTCTACGCCGCTATGTGGGTTCCACGGAAATTCCCCGTGTTCTCGGCGGCATGGGCATTGCCGTTCTTTCTACATCACGTGGAGTTCTCTCCGGTCACGAAGCGCGCAAACAAAACGTCGGCGGCGAATTGCTCGCCTACATCTGGTAATCATGTCACGCATAGGAAAAAAAGCTATCCCGATCCCGGCCAAAGTTAAGGTTTCTGTATCCCAAGCTGGATCAGTCACCATCGAAGGGCCAAAAGGTAAACTCGAGTGGACTCTACCCAAGACGATTGCTGCTTCTATCGAGGGCGAGCAATT
>CAYRTN010000021.1:0-10987 GCA_964427235.1 uncultured Chthoniobacter sp.
AACAGACTAAATGAATTCTTGAACCTAATATGCATTGTTCGCGCATAGCTTATATTGTGTAAAGAAATCACCAAAATGATACAATTCAATTATGCATTGCGAAAGAAATCACAATTACCAACCTCGCCTTCTCGTCTTTATAAGGCGAAGTTCCACGGATGAGAACCTGTGAAATTTCAGAAATATCACAAATTGCGGCGAGAAGCTTCGAGGGATTGTAATTTTTTAACACCCAACTCTCCAGAATGCCTTTTACAGCGATCTCTTCAGCTTTGAATACAACCATAGCCAAAGTCTAATTTTTGTGGAAATTGAGTCTTTAAACGCGAAAAATCCAGATTTTGAAGAAAAATAAATTGGGAAGTTTTAAAAGTGGGGATTTTGGGGGGATTTGCGGGGTTTTAGACAATAAATAGATTGTTTTTTTGTTTTGTTCTAATTAGAAGATAAATATCTACTTATAGTTTATTTAGATATTGACTTACGTGGAAGATTTGTTAGGATGCTTGCATGATTTCAAATTCCTCTCATGATCAGTTGGCTTCTATTTCATCAACAGAATATACAAGCAATCAATCAAATTTTGCGCGATATATTAAAGTTGAGATTCCCCAATATTATGAATTAGAGAGTCGTATAAGGGAGCTTGAAAAACTCTTTCCGAAGAAAAAACCATCATCCCCCTACGCTTCAATAGAAGAGGCTCAAGATTATTTGAAGTGTTCTTATTCAAAGATTAGGCGTCTTATTGATAGAGGGTTTCTCAAAAAGAACTTAGATTCGAGGCATATCCAGATTTTGTGGAGTTCTATCTATGCTTATGTTGGAACAACTGCATCAAGTTGATTTTTTCTTTGAGCAATTTTTTTCACCTCATTTATTTCATATTCAAGGTCATTTTCTGAAATAACCTCGCTATACACATTCATTATCAGCACACCACCATCTTGGTGTCCTTGCCACTTTGCTATAATCTTGGCTGCTACTCCGCTTCGCAAGTTATGAATAATGTTCATCTGCCGAAAGTTTCGAGCGGTATATTTTTTGAGGTTTAGCTTTGCGCATGCTGAGTCGATGGCTTTTTTCGGATTTAAGATTTTAAAGACTTTCCCTGATTTTGGTTTTCCTCGTCTGGTGTGTAGTGCCTGTAGAAAAATCATCAGGTCTGGGTGAATGGGGACAATATAGAATTCTTGTGTTTTTTTTCGCTGGACAGAAATTTTTGGCAATCGACCACTAAAGTCTAAATGGCTCCAATCGAGTGAATTTGCTTCGGCAACTCCCTGCCCTGCCAGACCAAGATATTCAACTAAATCAGCGGAGTCCTGTGCAGTATCGGAGAACTTTTGACTTCTAATGCAATTCACTATTTGGGCAAACTCTTCCAATGTGGGGGCGTTTGGCTTTTTCCTCACAACCTTTTTACGGATTTGCTTTCGATATTTGACCTCGCTCATTGGATTCTCCTCAAGGAAATCAGGAACACCCCAGTCAAAAACGGCTTTCAATCGCTCATAAAACAGGTTCGTGCTTCTAGTGCCGAGATTGAGGGACTTGATGAAGCGAGCAATTTCATCCTTTGAAATTTTCTGAACACTTTGGTTTGCGAATGGACATTTTTTCAAGTGGTTGATTACCCAAATCGCGTGCTTTTGATTTTTGGTTGTTGCCTCTTTGAAATCACAAGCCAACTGCATTAGCGTTCTTTCACCTTTCTTCCCCTTGAGCCATTTTTTGCGGTCGAGAATTTTTTTCTTGGCAAAATCGAGATCGCCAGTCTCCATGCACTCCTTCTTCAGCACCCCGTCAATTCTGGCGATCAAGTAGTATGACCCAGCCTTGCCGCCTCGTGAATAATAGCGGTATAGGCTTGACACTCCCTTCACCTTTTTGAATTGTTCCTTGCGATGTTTTGCAGTGGAATCAACGGACGTAGATTTTGCCTTGGAGGTGGCTTTTATTCTTTGCATGGTGCAAGTATACTAAACCAGTATCCAAAGCATTTCAAGTCTGGTCTTTTTTCTGCATATAAAGCATTGATCTTCAGTTAAGTTTGCGTCCCTAGCTCAATGGTAGAGCAGTTGACTCTTAATCAATTGGTTCCGGGTTCGAGCCCCGGGGGGCGCACTTCCTTTTCAAGCAAAGGTTCTGCGAAACTTTCACGATTACTCAAGTCATCGCACTATGTCTTGGTATAAGCCACAAAACGCCCTTTGCGTCGAAGCCAGAGAAACCATCGGTACCCGCCCATCTTCATCTCTGGATGGAATTCATAGATGGCCACGCCTCGAGCCCCCTGAGCCCCAGTCATCCACATACGTCCATTTGCATCACGACCCAGATACAACATTACATGAGTGATCGGTGGATTTCGCTCAGGACGATTCGTGTGTTGCCAAAAAAGCAAGTCCCCTCGCCGCAGATCTCGCATCAATCGCCGAGAATCTGGACGCGTACGCTGTAATCGTCCCAATTCGCGAAAGTACTCGTATTGAGCTGAAGCCGTTCGTGGCAACTTAATGCCTGTCGCCTCATGGTAAAGCCACCTGACTGTATTCGAACAATCCATCACCCAAGGTCTATCTTGATTCGGTGGACGCCATAGCTTCCCATAAGGAATTCGTTCCGCTTGTAAGCTCGTTGCTAATGATTCCCAATCCGCTCCTGGCGCCCAACTCAGAAAGAGTTCAATGGCGAGGATCAATACCGTAAAATGCCGCAACACGATTTAAATTCTAATTTTAAAGCCACGATTGACCATTCCCAAAGACCTTTCACCTCTTTTTCTATTCGTCTGATTGCGTTTTTTCGATTTCATGGCGAATGACAACAACCAAATTGGACTACCATTCGTAAACCCACCGATCACAAATCCATTTTTCTCAACAAACAACTATGAACAGCGAATCCAAATGCCCATTCAACCACGGCCAATTAGCTACCAAGGGCACAGCAAATCGTGACTGGTGGCCGAATCAGCTCAACCTTCGAATCCTGCATCAGCATTCCACCAAGTCCGATCCGATGGGCAATAGTTTCAATTATGGGGAGGAATTCCAGAGTCTCAATTTCGCAGCTTTGAAAAAGGATATCGCTGACCTCATGACCGATTCACAAGATTGGTGGCCAGCGGACTACGGTCACTATGGCCCATTGTTCGTTCGCATGGCGTGGCATAGTGCTGGCACTTACCGCACCGGTGACGGACGCGGGGGTGGGGGAAATGGCAGCCAGCGCTTCGCTCCGCTCAATAGTTGGCCCGACAACGGCAATCTCGACAAGGCTCGTCGCCTACTCTGGCCGATCAAACAAAAATACGGCCGCAAAATCTCATGGGCCGACTTGATGATTCTCACGGGCAATGTCGCCCTTGAGACGATGGGATTCAAAACCTTCGGATTCGCCGGAGGCCGCGCAGATATCTGGGAACCCGAAGAGGACATCTATTGGGGAGCAGAAAAAAAATGGCTCGATGACCAACGTTACACGGGTGATCGGAATCTCGAGAACCCGCTCGCAGCGGTCCAGATGGGCCTGATTTACGTCAACCCCGAAGGTCCAAATGGCAATCCTGATCCTCTCGCTGCTGCACGAGATATTCGCGAAACCTTCGCTCGCATGGCGATGAACGACGAGGAGACCGTGGCCCTCATCGCGGGCGGGCATACCTTCGGCAAATGCCATGGAGCTGGTGATGCCAAAAACGTGGGGCCCGAACCCGAAGCGGCCCCGATCGAAGAGCAGGGATTCGGATGGAAAAACAGCTTCCGCTCCGGCAAAGGTGCGGATGCCATCACCAGCGGACTTGAAGTCACCTGGACACAAACGCCAACCAAGTGGAGCAACTTGTATTTTGAAAACTTGTTCGGCCATGAATGGGAGCTAACGAAAAGCCCCGCAGGCGCGAATCAATGGACGGCGAAGGGCGCTGCGGCGACCATTCCAGATGCCCACGATCCAGCGAAGAAATTGATTCCGACCATGCTTACCACTGACCTTTCGCTCCGCTTCGATCCGGCCTACGAAAAGATTTCCCGTCGTTTCCTCGAAAACCCCGATCAGTTTGCGGATGCATTTGCACGCGCGTGGTTCAAGCTCACTCACCGCGACATGGGTCCCCGCTCCCGCCACCTTGGTCCAGAAGTTCCGACCGAAGCCCTCATCTGGCAGGACCCCATCCCCGCCATCAATCATCCGCTCATCGATCAGGCGGACGTGAGTTCTCTCAAGAAACAAGTCCTCGCTTCCGGCCTGACCGTTTCTGAACTCGTGAGCACGGCTTGGGCATCGGCCTCCACATTTCGCGGATCCGACAAGCGTGGCGGCGCAAATGGCGCCCGCATCAACCTTGCCCCACAGAAGGATTGGGAGGTCAATCAACCCGATCAACTGGCCAAGGTGCTCACCGCATTAGATGGCATTCAATCTGACTTCAACAGCGCCCAAACCGGCGGTAAAAAAGTCTCCCTAGCTGATCTCATCGTTCTGGCAGGCTGCGCAGGCGTCGAACTCGCCGCAAAAAATGCAGGCTACGAAGTCACTGTTCCGTTCACGCCAGGTCGCATGGATGCTTCCCAATCCGAAACGGATGTAGATTCATTCGCTGTTCTGGAGCCCGTTGCAGACGGATTCCGCAACTATCAGAAGTCGAGATTCACCGTCTCCGCCGAGGAACTCCTACTTGATCGAGCCCAACTCCTCACGCTCACCGCGCCGGAGATGACTGTGCTAGTTGGCGGTCTTCGTTCCTTGAACGCAAACTTTGAGAAGTCCCAACACGGTGTTTTCACGAAACGCGCAGGAGTTCTCACCAACGACTTTTTCATCAACCTTCTTGATATGCGGACCGAGTGGAAACCTGTCTCGAAAGACGCCGATGTGTTCGAGGGTCGAGACCGCAAAACCGGGGATCTCAAGTGGAATGGAACCCGCGTTGATCTCGTTTTTGGATCCAACTCCCAACTTCGAGCTCTCGCTGAAGTCTACGGCACCTCCGATTCGGAGATTAAGTTTGTTCACGATTTTGTTGCAGCTTGGACCAAGGTGATGAACTTGGACCGCTTCGATCTCAAGTAACACAAGAAGCCCCGCATCTGTTTGAATCTCCGCTTGCCCCTGCCCATGGTTGCGCTGGGGCAGGCGATTAGGCCTGATGGAACATCTCGGCGATCAACTCGGCGTAGTGCTCCGTGATGATGTGGCGCTTGAGCTTGAAAGTATTCGTCATCTCATCGCCGACATCGAAGGTTTTTGGAAGCAGTCGGAAGCTGGTGATGCGCTCAAAGGATTTGAAGCCTGAGCTGTGGTTGATGAGATTGCGGATATCGTCTTCGACTAATTGACGAACCTTTGCGGAGGTGCCGATGTCGGAAAGGGTTTTTGCGTCAATGCCAGCTGTTCGCAGATGCTCCAGCGAAGGCACAATGAGCACCCCGAGAGCTTTTTGATCTTGGCCTACCACCATGCACTGGTCGATGAAGGGAGACTCCAACAAGCGGGCTTCGATGGGAAGAGGCTCGATATTTTCTCCATTCAAAAGCACGATCGTATCCTTCGAGCGGCCGAGGATTTTCAAGCAATCATTAAAGGTGACCATGCCAATATCGCCCGTATTCATCCAACCATCGCGGAGCACACGCTCGGTTGCATCAGGTTTTTTATAATATCCGCTCATGACTTGCGGTCCCTTAACATGGATCTCTCCACGGAGTCCCCTTCCCCCTCCACGATGGGCCGTATCAGGATAAAGTATCGCTCCAGTATGGAGATCGACGATGCGAAGTTCCGTATGAGGGTAGAGGGCACCGACGGTACCAATAACTAGGTTATCCCATGTGCGAACGGCGAGCACGGGAGAAGTCTCGGTCATCCCATAACCTTCCAGCACAGGGATGCCGATGAAGTTGAAAAATTCGTCCACATGAGGTTGCAAGGCCCCTCCACCGGATATCGTGCCACGGAATTCTCCACCCACGATGGCTCTGAGCTTTTTGAGAACCAAACGATCTAGGAGGACGGCAGGCAGGAGGGATACAGTCCAAGCGACGGCATGCTTAATCGCAAGGGCGAGCGAGGCAAATGCACTGCGACCATGAAGGTCCAACTGCTGACCGAGAAAGAAGCGTTCTGCACGCTTCACATTGCGGGTGGTGCGGTAGGCGAGATGGAATAGCGTTTGGCGGAGCGGCGGAGCGGATTTTACGCTACCCAGGATTTTAAGATAAAGATTCTCCCAGAGTCGCGGCGCTGAAGCCATCACCGTGGGGCGGACAGATTTTAAATCCTCCCCGAGAGCGCGCAGGCTCGTGTAGTGGGTCGAGACGCCACGGGAAATACAAAGCATCTCAAAGACACGCTCGTAGCTATGCCAGATAGGAAGAATCGAAAGCGCCCGATCTCCTGGACGCAAAGCGATGGGGAGATTCTCGATCTGGGAACACATGTTCGCATGTGTGAGCTGAACTCCTTTCGGGGTACCCGTCGTGCCAGAGGTGTAAATGATAGTGAAAAGATCGGAGGGCTTCACTGCGCGCATGCGATCGAAAGCGGAATGATCACCAGAAGCACGAAGGCGACTGCCCTCGACCAGAAGATCATCGAGCAAACGCACCCCGTCTTCGACAGGTTCCCCATCAGCGACCATGAGAATGATGTGGCGAACGTGTGAAAGTTGAGGGCGAAGGGCAAGAAGCCGACGGAGAAGCGCCCTATTTTCAACAAAGACAACCTTGGAGTCCGAGTGGGTGAGAATGTAAATCAATTCTGGATCGGTAACATCAGATCCACGGGGCACATCGGCAGCGCCAGCTAATAGAATCCCATAGTCGCTGAGGATCCACTCGAGACGGTTATCCGCAATGAGGCCGACATGCTCTCGCGCCTCAAGGCCGAGCGCAATGAGAGCCGTCGCCAAGTCTAGGCCACTCTCGAAAAGGCTTTGGAATGACACATGGCCATTCGCTCTCCCTTTATCCTTTCGGTAAAAAGCCGGCATGCCGTCATAACGTCGCGCGGCGTTGGAATAAACCTCAGCAAGAGTGGAACCAAATTGGGCAGATGCAGACATAGAGCAGATTGGCTGATTTTTATGTGACCTCTTTCAAGCGCGTGCGCAAAACCTAAATTATTTTGCTGGGGAAGAAAACCTCAGGAGGCAGGCTGCATGAGAAGCTTTCGGATCCACGATTCATAGCTCCCACGGACATTGATCGCACGAACAACACCCGCTTGGTCTAGGAGGAGGACAGTTGGGAGAGAATTGATGCCACATTGGCGAGCGAGGGGTCCGTCCCACCCCAATCCGTCGCAGGACGTCGCCCACTGGGACATACCCATATCCTTCAATCGCTCCATTGGGAGTGCGGGATCTTTGTCGAGGCTGACGGTGATAATCGAAAATCGATCGACAGGCAAATTAGCCAAAGCGAGTTGAAAGTTTTGCATCCAGAGGAGACTCGGGGCGGAATCCGCTGCCCAGAAAATAAGAAAAACAATCCGCCCCTCCTGATTAGCTAAGTCGATGGAGCGACCTTGAATCGTATTGAGGCGCAGGGGCAGGGGCTTACCTAGGAGAGCAAGTCTCTTTAGGTCATCAGCGATGCGGCGTTTAAGAGCTTCATCTGGAGACGAAGCCAATGCGGCGTCGAGCAACTCGCGCTTCAGATCGGGAGCATTGTCGCAAATGGTCGCCACCTCGACTAGCAAACGCGGGGTACGGCGATCGTTCGGATAGCGGGTTTGGAAATTGCGGGCGGCTGTCACGATATCCCGACGGGATTCGTTTTCGCGACTATCGAGACATTGCATGTAAAGAGAGACTCGACGAAACCCAGCATCGGCACGTTTATCCAGTGGTGCGGACTTATCTTTTTCGAGCGTCTGTAACATTCGCATGGCGTCATCCACCAATGTCTGTTTTTTTTCCATTTTTCCTGTCGCCGCAAGAATGGACGCGAGGCGCAGTCGAGCGTCGAAACCTCTCGAATCAACAGGATTTTTTTTGAGAAAATCCTCAATGAGCGCCTGATGTTTTGCAAAATGGGCTTTTCCTAAAGTCCTCGCCTCAGCAGTGCTGGTCGGCTTCGTAGTGGGACCGGCATCCATCGCCTGAATGGCTTTCCAATCGTCGTCCGGAGTCGCTAGCAGAGGTGTAATGAGAGAAAAAAACAGAAAAAAGGCAATCTTCATTCAGGAAAGGATAGTTGAGTAAAAATGGCACGGTGATCGCTAGCGCGAGCCCATTCGGGAGAAGAATTGATGCCACTCCGGTGCAAATTGATCTTGGGCCAGAGTGATTGATTCACGAGCAGGTAATCGAATCGCGAATAAATATCGGCGTCCGCCCAATAGTGAGTCCACGTAAAACCCCACCGATCCTTGAGGTTGATTTCACGGAGCGCCATCGGCGACTTCGGCGGGCCAAGGATTTCCTGAACTGGGAATTCATTTTTGGAATCATTAAGGTCACCAAAGACGAGCAAGTCGGCATCGGGAGCGTCTTTTAAAATGGAATCGAGATGTGCACGAACCGCGATGGATTCCCTCGAGCGAAATTTGGCTTCATCATACTCAGGCACTAAACGCTGAGACTTGAGGTGGAGACCGACCAACCGCAGCGTGGATGTGGGAGTAATCTGAAGGGTCACGTCCAAAATGCCACGGCACATTTCGAAGAAACGCCCATTGAGCTCTACCGGAACGCGGGAACGCGAACTGCGAGTGATGATGGGAAAACGACTCAGCAGGGCGATGTGCCGAGATTCATCCGCTCCCTGGACCCATTCTAAATAAGGATATTCGAGCCCCACAGAGGCAAGTCGTGACTGGAATTCGGCAAGGACTTTCTCATCCCCCATTTCCACAACCCCCAAAATATCAGGCTTAATTTCACTCAGCACATCAAGCGAGGAATGGATCTCTTTTTCTGGCTTGGGTTGATCTGGCAACATCTTGCCTCCCACCTGACGCGCCATGGGGAGATAGTTCTTAAGATTGTAAGAAGCAACAATAACGTCCTTCGCCGGCAAGATGGCCAGCGAAGCTAAAGAGAGCGCAAGGACAATCGTCCAAGAGGGGATTTTCAAATCGGCTCAGGCCGGATTGTGGGGCTGCTTTTCAACAACCTCTTTATTTTCGACTGGGGAGACCGGGTTTGAGACACCCTGATCGAATTCTTCACGGGCTTTTTTAAACTCTCCAATGCTTTGCCCGATACCACGCGCTAACGCAGGCAATTTTTTTGCACCAAAAAGAAGCACACAAATGATAAATATAAAAATCATTTCAGGCCAACCGGGCATTGCCATGGCAAGGAGTGAAGTGGTCATATTGGATTAGATAAACCACACCCCACGTATTAGCAAACATTTCCACTGGAGCGCCTGATTTTCCCGCGAGTGTCTCGGCTCATACTTTTCACAAGATGTCCGAGTTGCTACTCACTGAGAAACGTAAAGTGTGCCATCTGCTAGTGGAGCTAGTTTTGCTCCAGCGCAGAGGAATTTTGCGATCATCGGAATCGCGAAACTCGCCAGTTCCAGTATCCCGAGCCATTTTCATGGAACTAAACGCGCAAGGGTTCAGAGTGGGGCGAACTGAACAGAAAAAATCATCACAGAGTTGCCACCTGTGTTGGAAACACCTTGGGCGGTAACGATGAGTTGGTCGCCCGCTGGGGAGATGGCCATTCCCACAGGGAAAGAATCAGCGCGAACGGAGCCGAGCATCTTCATATTGGCCGTGCGCACGATGCTGACCTGGCTGAGATTGTTCACTGCCGCAAAAAGATACTGCCCATCGGGTGAGATGGCGATGGAGCGCGCACCCGCACCGACAAAGGCGTTGCGCCAATCGGTGAAAACGATCTCGGGTTCGGTGCGCTTGAGGCGCTGCTCAAGGAGTTTTGCCAGTTTGCATTTCTGGATGAAACCAGATGCGTTGGTGCTCAGGTAGAGATACTCACCGTGGATCGCAAGGTGACGAACATTATTGAAAGTACCGACCACGGAACCAAGCGACTTGAACCCCTCCTTGACGGAGAAGACTGCCAAACCTCCACTACCGCCCATTTTGCCGATGAGGAGATACTTGCTATCGGGGGTGAAGACGGTGCCGCGCAGGCAGCAACCGCAATTTTTATCACGGTTCACGGGTTGGCCTCCGAAATTGAGCTTCATCTGACCATCGATCACAAGATGGTCGGTATAATGAAAGTCGTTCGGGTCACTGGAGCTGACATCGATAATACCGACGGTATTGTCGCCCCAATGCGTGACGGCGATCCATTTGTTATCTGGGGAACAGGCGATCATCTTCGGAAGCGGGCCGGTAGGCATCACTCGGACGATTTTGTAGGTGCTCGTATCGATGATGCAAAGCGCGGAGGGCTGCTCCGCATTCATGTCGAAACTCCGGCGGTAATAGGTGACCCACAGGAATCGGCCCCCGTGCGACAAGCAGGACTCAACGGGCTTCCCAAGAAAATGGTTCGGGTGCGAGGTCGAACCGGGAAACTTGTAGTCGAAAGCCGTGGATTCGGCGTCCTTGAAGAGTGCCTCGGTATCAGGGCCGAAAGCGTGCTTGATCGTCGCAAGCTTCTCGTAGGTGCGAGACTCGTAAACCGTCGTAGTCCCACCCTCCAGCGAGTTGATGTAAAATTTGCTACCGTCCGCGCTGAAGGTAACGGACTTCGGGGAGTTGATATCGGTGTCGTAAAAATCGGTCTTCGAGGCGGCCTTCGGAGCAAACGATTGCTTGCGGGCTACAAGGGTCAGGGTCGGTGTGATTCCGTTGGGGGTGGACTTTTCACCAATCGGAATATGAACCAGCGACCGTGCCGCAGATCGGCGAGGGACAACACCCTCCTCTGATCCAATAGACTCTTGGGAATCGGGAGCAGGATCAGACTCGCTTGTTGCTTCGGGTGAAGGTGAAGCTTCGGGCGTTGGCGTGGCTTCGGGCGTTGGCGTGGCTTCGGGCGTTGGCGTGG
>CAYRTN010000021.1:11087-15329 GCA_964427235.1 uncultured Chthoniobacter sp.
GCGTTGGCGTGGCTTCGGGCGTTGGCGTGGCTTCGGGCGTTGGCGTGGCTTCGGGCGTTGGCGTGGCTTCGGGTGTTGGCGTGGCTTCGGGCGAAGGTGAAGGTGCGGGAGTTGGCCAAACTTGAGCCCCGCCTTGTTTGGGAATGGCGCGAAGATTGGCGATATTGATCGCTCCGTTGTGCGCAACCTTGATGCCGATGCGTGCGCCTACCAATGCGCCTTCGGGAATTTGTTTAGCGTCCAGCGCAGCTTGGAATTCCTTTTTCCAGCTGGGAACATTGACAACAGCCGTGTGCCACTTTCCATCGACCGAGAGATTCATGAGTGCCGGCGCATTATTCAAAACCACCGCCTCCTGAAACCCTCCCCCAACGGGAACGAGAATACTCAGCGACAGAATTTTTGGAACTCCATCGGTCTGGTACTCGAAAGCCAAATCTTGAGCTCCCCAATTGATCCGCGCAGGCGAAAAAACATCAGCACCCGACTTGGGACCCAGCACTATCGAGAGCTTGGGGCGCCAAAACTCAACGCGAACACTCTTTCCTCCACTCGGTGGCGTTTTGTGGCTGTCTTGAAACGCGTTTCCCTTCCCAGTGTATTCAACGACAGATTCACAACTGAAAATTACGACCACCCCGGAAGATGTGGTGGCTTCGGGCGTCGGCGTGGCTTGCGGCGAAGGCGAAGGTGCGGGAGTTGGCGAAACTTGAGCCACGCCTTGTTTGGGAATGGCGCGAAGATTGGCGATATTGATCGCTCCGTTGTGCGCAACCTTGATGCCGATGCGTGCGCCTACCAATGCGCCTTCGGGAATTTGTTTAGCGTCCAGCGCAGCTTGGAATTCCTTTTTCCAGCTGGGAACATTGACAACAGCCGTGTGCCACTTTCCATCGACCGAGAGATTCATGAGTGCCGGCGCATTATTCAAAACCACCGCCTCCTGAAACCCTCCCCCAACGGGAACGAGAATACTCAGCGACAGAATTTTTGGAACTCCATCGGTCTGGTACTCGAAAGCCAGATCTTGTGCTCCCCAATCGATCCGCGAGGGCGAAAGGACATCAGTGCCGGGCTTGGGCCCAATGACTATAGAGAGTTTGGGACGCCAAAACTCGACACGAATGCTCTTACCTCCACTCGGTGGCGTTTTGTGGCTGTCTTGAAACGCGTTTCCCTTCCCGTTGTATTCAACAACAGATTCACAACTGAAAATCACCACATCCTCCACCGCAGTGGCGCCTTTAGCAGCACAAACAAACGACAAGGCAAACAACACCAAGACGAACAATTCGCGAACAATTCGCAGGTTATTTTTTAAGAGCATTTTTAAAGCAGGAAATTATCGGAAATTGGTTGTCAGAATCTGAGCGATGGGAGAAGTCCCTCGAATCCGCGCGGAAATCAATTTGTGGAACTGCGCGCGATGCGGAAACCGACATCACAGGCCCTGTGGTCTGGGTAGTAATTGTAATCGCGCATGCCAACAGTGCAGTAGGCTGCGTAGTTGTACCATCCACCGCCGCGGATCCGGCGACCAGCTTTCCAAGAATCCCAGCACCACTTCCACACATTCCCGTTCATGTCATGAAGGCCCAACTCATTCGCTTTCTTTAACCCTACTGCTTGCTCTCTTCCATCAGAGTTACCCTTAAACCAGCCCACAGCATTCAGATCATTGCTTCCGGAATATGTGTAGCCTTTGGATTTTTTGCCGCCTCTTGCTGCCCATTCCCACTCCGCATCCAACGGCAGGCGATACCCTTTGGATTTGGTCTTTTGCCTAACAACAGCTGACCCTCTTTCTCCAAAGTCACCATTTTTATAGACCTCTCCGTTCACCTCATACACTGGCGACAACTGCTCCATCTCGCTTTTCGCATTGCACCACTTTACCGCATCATACCAACTCACATTGGTGACCGGATAATTGTCACCTGACCCTTGGCCAACATCCTGCAAATCGTAACCATGGTTTGCTGCCCATTCTCTCACCTGCTGCCACTCACGCCAGGTCACCTCGTATTTTGCAATCTCAAATGTTTTCACTTTCTGTCCTTCGAGATCGGATTCCGACGATAAAATTCCTCCCACCACCTTAATCATCTCGGGCTTGATCACGCTATCACCCCTCGAGTCGGGGGCAGCTTCAACGGAAAACACGCAAACAAATACACCGATTAACTGTGCAAAAAAAAGGCATGCAAAGCGGACGTAAAGGAACCTTGTCGCATAGGCGAGAGTGTGCGGGGTATTTTTGCGCATGATAACTATCGAGGCATTATTGCTCATGTATATATGGGAAATTCCCGAGCGCTTTATACAACTCAGCAGGCGAACCGCAAAGGCTATTTGTCGGACACTCAAAAAGCCGTTTGCATCACCTAAAGCACTGGGCCTGGTGGAGCAAGAGCCGACAAATCAACTTTGAAGAACTAAAGCCGAGGTCGTTAAACTCAGGCTCGGAGTTTTTCCATTTTATCCACGACAGCCACCATGGCTTGAGCGGGATTGATTTGCGCTGCGTAATCTCGCGCACGTTCGCTGTAGGAAACATCATTTAAAATGCGCTCCAGCTTTGCAGCAATCGGAGTCACCTGCATGGCACGCCTCGATAGAACTTCTGCAACACCAAGGCGCTTCATTCGTTGAGCATTGTCTGGCTGATCAAAGGAGAAGGGGATGATCACTGAGGGAATTCCGGCACGAAGGGCTTCCGCACACGTACCGATGCCACCTGCGTGGACTACCGCTGCGGATCGGGGAAGGATTTCGTGAAGGCGGGCGTAGTCCACAGCTAGAACATTCGGATTTGATCTATCGAGCAAAGGGACTTCGCTCCCGGTGAGTAGCACCGCACGTCGATTGAGACGGAGTGACGCTTCGCAAGCCGCGTGATAAAATGCAGGTTCAAAATGAGCTACGATGGAACCCAAAGTAAAAACCACTGGCGGTTCTCCAGAAGAAAGGAAATCCGCCACAATGCGGTCCGCAGGCAGCGGAGGTTGCTCAAAAAAGGGAAACCCAGCCTGAAGAGTTTTTACGGGCCAATCAGGTTGGGCCTTGGCGAAGAAGGAGGGGAACATCGCAAGCGTACCATGGGAAGAATGCTTGGCATCAAAGATCGGATTCGGGCCAAGCGGAAGCCCGAGGCTGCGGCGAAATGCAAAATACGGCTTCGCCCACATGCGTCCTTGAAAGCGACCTGCGACGTAAGCGAGTTGGTGAACCCATTTTCCTAGATGCCGGAAGGGATGCAAAAACGGGGCTGGGGCCAGCACACAAGGA
This sequence comes from uncultured Chthoniobacter sp., assembly GCA_964427235.1. GTDB lineage: Bacteria > Verrucomicrobiota > Verrucomicrobiia > Chthoniobacterales > Terrimicrobiaceae > UBA967. The sequence continues at coordinate 14,376 of CAYRTN010000021.1, forward strand.
TCGCCCGCAGAGAGAAACGACGTCGGCGCGAGAATGACATTCATCCAAGGAATACCTCTCTCCGCAGCCACGATCGAAGCGGTGTAGAGAAACTCCCCGACCACCAGCAAATCAGCCCCTTTCGCTACCGAGCGGAGGTCCGCATGCGTATCAGCAAGTTCCGCAAAAGCGACCTCGCGCAGCAATCGCTCTGGCCCCCGCCGCATATCGAAATAATAAGCCAAGCGAGCAGGATCCCTCGGAATCGCCGGCCTCAGGGGATAAAATTCTACCCCGGCGCGCCGAACATTATCCTCATAGTTTGGCGATGCCGCAACGGCAACATCATGTCCCCTCCCCTGCGCGGCTACGGCCATCGCAAGAAGGGGGTGCAAATCCCCGAGCGAACCGAAAGAGGCAAAAGCAATACGCATCACCCAAACGCTAGCGAGCGAATCTGCGATGACGAGCCTGTATCCTTAGCGAAATCCACATTCACATTTGAAGATCACAAAAATCGGATACTATGCAGAACAACCGAACCCGTATTTTCATGACTATGCCGAATAAACTCGCCCACTTGCTATCACCTCTTGATCTACATGGCCTCTCCTTGCGCAACCGAGTAGTCATGGCACCGCTCACCCGCGCAAGAGCCGGAGTGACCCGAGTGCCGAATGATTTGATGCAGGAATACTACATCCAACGCGCCTCTGCCGGACTCATCATTTCCGAGGCTGTGACGATTTCCGAGCAGGGATTCGGTTGGGTCGATTCGCCTGGTATCTACAACGAGGCCCAAGTCGAAGGATGGAAAAAGATCACCACCGCACTTCACGAAAAAGGAACACCGATTTTCATGCAGCTCTGGCATTGCGGCCGCGCTTCGCATAGCAGCTTCCACGCTGGCAAACCGCCCGTATCGGCATCAGCGATCAAACTCAATGGTGACACGATCCACTCGCCTGCGGGCAA
>CAYRTN010000022.1:0-14999 GCA_964427235.1 uncultured Chthoniobacter sp.
CCGTCCCGAAATGGGGTGACGAGTGCCGTATGAGTTCCTGCGAATGACATGTGTTGCATCGTTACAAAGAAATAGTCCCCTCGAAAACAAAATCTGCAGGGCCTGTGAGGCGGACTTTTTCAAATCCCCCGGTTTCGGTTTTTTCAAAACTCACGGTCAGGGTGTCGCCGCCACGCACTTTCACACGAACCGGTGAGGGGGCTTTCGTCTCAAGGGCATGGATGAGGGCTGTTGCGCATACCCCCGTACCGCAAGCCAGAGTCTCATCTTCAACCCCGCGCTCGTAAGTTCTAAGAATGAGAGTTCCGTCCTCCATCGTTTGGGCGAAATTGGCATTCGTGCCTTTCGGTGAAAAGGCGTCGTGGTAGCGAAGCGAGGCCCCATTGGTTCTAATGTCGATCTCCGCGACATTCTCGACAAAGGCGACGGCGTGAGGCACCCCTGTATTCAGGAAGTGGACGGTCATTTCGCCGTCAGCGAGGCGAAGCGCCTGCCCCGCGCGATGATCTTGGGGCACTCCCATATCCAGTGTCACAGAGTCACCAGAAAAAACCGCGGTGATGGGGCCGGCTTGAGTTTCAAAGCTAAGCGCATGGGGGGGGACGTCCATCAGGCGTGCGGCAAATCGAGCAAAGCAACGGGCCCCATTTCCGCACATCTCCGCTTCGCCTCCATCGCTATTGTAGTAGCGCATGCGAAAATCAGCACCCCCCTCTGCACGTTCCACGGCAAGTAGTCCGTCTGCACCGACCCCGCGATGTCTATCGCAGAGGCTGGCGATCGTCTCGCGGTCGAGTGAGAATTCGCAAGAAAGATTGTCAATAACGACGAAGTCATTTCCTGCTCCGTTCATTTTGGTAAATCGAATGTCCATGTGCTTCGAATCCTAACGTGCTGAGTTGTGCGTCTGCAATACCGCCTACATCCCTCGGTGTTTTTTGGGATAGGGCCAAAGCAAAAACCGATTCCCCTTTTCTTTTGAAAGAATGGACTAACGCTAATGGGAAAAGGCCCCCAAACTTTGGGAGTGAGCTTGTTTTTCGAGTTGTTTCAGCTCCCTACGATATTCCCAGCAGCGTGCGCTGTCGGGAAAGTCGGTGGGTTTTCCGTAAACGCGGGCCAAGCCATGGCGAACGAGTTCGGTGGCGAGGTTTTTATTTTTCACCAAGACGATAGCGTAGAATCGCTGCTGTTTAGAATCCCCTCGCGCGTCCTCCCATTTTGTCCAAACCTTAAAATCATCAGAGAGGAATTGGCGCGTGAAAGCGCGGGCTTTTTCACCTGCGTTGATGATTTCCTTCGCAGCGATCCCGAAGACGTGAGCTTGCATGGCGTTGCGCTCAGGAATGCGTGTGTCAGTTTCTGGGCAATCCACAAAATAAAGGCGGAAGTGATAACTTTTACCTGCATAGCTGACATGGAAGCTATCCCCGTCACTGTAATCCGACGTCGATAGGATGCAGTGCTCTAGCTCTACCCAATGCGGTGAAGAGTTTTCGGCATGGAGCGGAAGGAATGCAATGAACGTGAGGATGCTGGTAAGAAGCACTCGTAAGGACATCGCTTGGTACCCCGGCTACTTCGATTGCATTTTAAAAACCCCATCCCAGTTCGCTTCGGGTGGATTCGCTTTCAAGGAGCGGGTGCGCTCGAGCATGACAAGAGAGGGAGTGGAGGGCGAATCGGGGTTCTTTTCGGGGCGGTTAGGCTCCAAGTTGGCGGACTCCTGAAAAGCCGCGAGGGCCTCGTCCCATCGTTGAGCTAGGTAATGCACGATCCCCTGTGCGTAGATGTCGAGGCAGCGGTTCGTTTCATCAGTCAAATCTGAGCTCAAACAGACAACCTCATACATCTCGGCGGGTTCCTTGCGGCCTTTGACGATGATGTTGTCGAGGAAGCGGAAGACGCAATCATCACCTTCCTTTGCGGCTGAGCGCATGGTTTCGCCAGTGATCATGGTGTAGGCGCCGTAGCTCTTCGATCCGCTCTCGCAGCGCGCGGCAAGATTCACGGTGTCGCCCATCATGGTGTAGCTGAAGCGGCGGCTGGAGCCCATGTTGCCTACAGTCGCGAAGCCGGTATTCATACCGATGCGCATTTGCATTCGAGAAACGATGGGGGGCCACTTGTCTCCCTCGGAAGCCCACTTTTGACGAAGTTCTGCGAGGCGTTTTTGGAGGAGTTGGGTGACGATGCAGGCCTTGAGAGCGTGTTTTTCCAAGGGGACAGGGGCGTTGAAGATGCCAACGATCGCGTCGCCGATGTATTTGTCCACATAGCATCCGTTTTCCATGAGAATATCGGTCATGCCGCTGAGATATTCATTCATGAGGCCTACGAGTTGCTGAGGGGTGAGGATTTCAGAGAAGGCGGAGAATCCCTGAACATCGGAAAAGAAGGCCGTGATCTCGGCATCGATGCCTCCGAGTTTCGGTTCCTCGCCGCTCTCGATCATTTTATCCACGAGATTTGGCGAGAGGTAGGTGCCGAACATGCCTTTGATGCGTCGTTTTTGTTGGCTGAGGCGCGAGAGATCGAGCAAGGCACCGGTAAACGCGCAAGTCAAAGCGGCTCCTACGGGAGCCACGAGTGGGACGATGACGTCGTAATGCGAAAAAATCCAATAGGCACCAAAGATGTAGGAAGTCACCACCACCGTGCCTGTGATTTTAGAAACTCTTGAATAGTGGGCTGGAAGAAGGCTGAAGGAGGAGGCCAGGAGGCCGAGTGCAAAAATAATTGAGACATTCAGCCAGACCGGAGGACGCTGGATCGTTCTTCCGGAAAGGATAGTTTTGAGGAGGTTGCCGTGAAGTGAGACGCGTGGCACCGGCTCAGATCCACTGAGCGGCATGGGGCTCAGATCCTTCAGTAAGGGGTCCACTGGGCCAATGAGGACGACCGCATCGCGGAAGTCTTCAAAAAACTTCTTCGCAGTTATTTTCTGCTCCGCCGTTCCGTCATCAAGGATTTGAGCGTAAGCGATGACATAAAAAATGCTGGCATGGAAGGTATCTGGACCATCCCACGCGCTGAACCAGTTTGGCTCGGCGAGTTGGCCCATGAGGAGCGGAATGCGGGCTGCCAAAGAGCCGTCGGTTTTTCGAATCGAGATCGAGTCGCTACTGATCTCCAAGGCGCTTTCGTCGAGGCCCAGATAAAGAAGGGCCAGTTTGAGCGACATGGGATAATAGGTGTGCTCAACGGGCATATTCGTTTTTGCAAAAAACGGCACAAACCGCACATCATTGCCAACCGTATCGATGAGGCCGACATGCCCCAAGGGGCCGAGTACCGAGTACGCTGGCAACTCAGGAGGCCCCACTTGTTGATCGGGGCTCTTTTTATCGAAAATAAAAGGGAAGGTGGTCTCTGTGCCAAGCGGACGGTTTGTAGTGCCGTAGGTCGAAGCGAGGACGACATTTTTGTTTTTGTAGATGCATTTTCCGAGTCTCCCGCTGCCAACTTCCATTTCTTCGCGTCCAATATCGGGCAAGCCCGCATTGGAAAAAACGAAATCCATGCCAGCGGCTTTGATTTGGCCGTGTTCAAAAAGGGCATCAAGGGCGAGGGCGAAGTATTCACGATTCCAGGGAAAATTTCCGATTTTTGAGATCGCGTAGGTGTCCACATCGACGTGGCAGACTTTCACGGGAGCATCTATGGGCCCACGGGCATCGAATCGGGAGTTGATTGTCTTTTCCTCCAGAAATGCGATGGCGCCATCCGGACCCATGAAGTTTTCTTTTTTCTGGAGTCGGTTAAAGGGAACTTGGGAAAGAATAGCCCATAGTCCGCAGACCAAAAAAATCAGACCGAATGTAAGGAGGGGTAGTGTGCGTTGTCTCAAAGGATCAGAATGTTAGAAGCATTTGTGCAATGCTTGGGGTGCAATGGTCACGTTTATTTAAAATTCGACCTCCGTTTTTATTACTGGGGCGCCTTCGGAGTTGCGAACCGTGAGGGCGATTTTTTTCAATGCCCAGTCGATTTCGGCTGTTCCGAAGTTCAGTCCGGCAAATGCCTCGCCGAGTCGGAGGCTGTTTTTCTCGCGACTGATGTCGTGTCTAAAATGGGTCATTCCGCTGGACGTGACTTCCGTGAGGGACGTGCCGGCGTCTTCGAGTTGCGAGATCTCGCCCATGTGGCGGTCTCCGCTCAGGAAAATGACGCCCGACTTCTTGGTCTTCGCAATCAGGGTCAGGAGGCGCTTGCGTGAATCTGGGTAGTCGGCCCACTTGTCATTTCGGTGCTCGGTGGGGAGGATCTGGCTGCCCGAGCAGATGAAGTGAATCTGCGCCGTGCTTTTCTCAAGGGTGTCGGTGAGCCACAGCCACTGAGCTTCGCCAAGGATGTCGCCGCCGCTTTTCGGTGCCCCGCGAAAACTTCGCACATCGAGCAAAATCACGCGCACCTGGCGGTCAGGAGGTCCAAATGTTCGGGAGGCATAGATCCCGACTTGTTGCCGCCGTGGGCTCTCGGTTGGTTCATCTAAAAAATCGAGCAAGAGTTTTTGTGATTCTTTTTTCCATGGATACTCGAATCCGGCGTTGTTTCTCCCATAGTCGTTGTCGTCCCAGATTCCGATCACTGGGCATAGGGCGCGAAGCTTCGTGTATTCGGGATTGGACTTCTGAGCGTCCCATTTTTTCGCAAGTACGCCCATGTCATTCGTGTTGCCGTATACATTGTCTCCAAGCCATATCCATAGCTGTGGTTGGAAATTCAGGATGGGTAGCCACAGAGGTTGGGGTTCATTATGCTTGTTGCAGGATCCGAAGGCCAAGCGAGTGAGAGCTTCCTGTCCAGTGGCTGCAGGGATCGCAGAAATGACCAGCATAAAGGTAATGAAAAGAGGGCTTTTTATGAGACGAAGAAATGGCATGAGATGGCACTAGCCTAGATGTGAGTCTGGTGCAATGACACAGGGGCGGTCGTTTTTTTCCAAAATTCGGCTTGCCGCTCGGGAATCTGAAAATACCTTGGTTGCCATGTCAAACACACTTAGCCCCGTGGCATACGATGCCAAGATCGAAGGGAATGTGATCTTCACGCAGGTGGATGCCGCCATCAACTGGATGCGCAGCAATTCACTTTGGCCAATGCCGATGGGGTTGGCCTGCTGTGCGATCGAGCTCATGGCTGCTTCCTCTTCCCGATTTGATATCTCGCGCTTTGGTGCCGAGGTGATGCGTTTTTCTCCACGCCAGGCCGACGTAATGATCGTGGCCGGAACGGTGACTTATAAAATGGCCCTCGCCGTGAAACGCATCTGGGATCAAATGCCCGAGCCGAAATGGTGCATCGCTATGGGGGCCTGCGCCTCCTCCGGCGGTATGTATCGGAGTTATGCCGTGCTCCAAGGCATCGACCACCTGATTCCCGTGGATGTTTACATCTCCGGTTGCCCGCCCCGTCCCGAAGCCCTTCTTGATGGCCTTATGAGACTTCAGAAAAAAATCATGGGTGAACACTCTGTTCAGGACCAAAAAAGAGAATTGCTCGAATCCATATGATCGAAACCGTTCAAAAAATCCGCGCCGCCTTTCCGAATGCGGTTCTCAGCGAAACCTTTTTCCGCGACGAGTATTCTCTCACCATTCAGCTTTCCTCGCTTCGCGACATCTGCCTCCACGCCCGCGACGTGCTTGGGTTTAATTACCTGATCGACGTTTCCAGCGTGGATCATTTCGGGGAAGAACCCCGCTTCGAGATGGTTTACGAGCTTTATTCAATGAGGGACCGCATCCATCTTCGGCTGAAAGCCACCGTGAGCGAAGATGATTGCCAAGCCCCCACGGTTTCCGACATCTGGCCGACGGCCGATTGGCATGAGCGCGAAGTTTACGACATGATGGGTATTCGCTTTGTGAATCATCCCGATCTTCGCCGCATCCTCATGTGGGAGGGGTTTCCCTACCACCCGCTGCGCAAGGATTTTCCGCTTGAGGGCAAGCATAGCGACACACCAGGTGTGGCATTCAGTCATCCCGCGCCTCTGGCTGGGGGACCATTTGTTACTGTGCCTACCGATGGCACCTCTCAGGTACGCGAACCACGGGCTCGTCACGCTGAAGACTTAACGATGCCTGAAAAAATCATCGCCAAACCTTGATTGCTGAAGATAAGGCCCTATCGGAGTTAGTATCCCGCCTTTCCGAATGCTCGCGCATCGCTCTCGATACAGAGGCTGACAGCCTGCATTGCTACTTTGAGAAGCTCTGCCTCATTCAAGTGAGTGCCGGGGATGAGCATGTCCTTGTGGATCCGCTAGCGGGCATCGACCTCCAGCCTCTTTATGATGTGGTGTGCTCCCGGAGGTTGGTTTTTCATGGGGCGGACTACGATCTCCGGCTTCTCCGTCGTGCCGGTCGATTTGAACCGGTGGATCTTTTTGATACGATGATCGCTGCGAGGCTTTCGGGAAAGTCTGCGCTTGGATTAGCAGCATTGGTCGAGGAACGCTTCGGTGTGACTCTCTCCAAAGCGTCGCAGAAGGCAAATTGGGCCATTCGTCCACTACCACCGATCATGGTGGAATACGCGCTCAACGATACCCGATACCTTTTTGAGATCGCCGATACGTTGGAGGCCGAACTTCATCGACTACAACGTTGGGAGTGGTTTGTCGAAAGCCGTGATCGCATGATTGCTTCGACTAGGGAAGTGAAGGAGCGTGATGAGGCGACCGTCTGGCGAATCAGCGGATCCTCCGCGCTCTCTCCCCGTGCCCAAGCAGTTCTGCGTGCATTGTGGTTCTGGCGCGATACCGAAGCAAAGGGATGGGATAGGCCTTCTTTTCATGTCATCGGCAATGAGGATCTCCTTCGAGTCGCATCCCAAGTTGCAAATGGGGCCCCTTTCTCGACTCCGCGCATGAATGGTCGGCGCCGCAAAAGTTTTGATGTCATGATTGCGCTCGCTCTTCAAATTCCCGAAGAGGAATGGCCGCAGATAGAAAAAGTTCGCCGCAAACGCGTCTCCAAAGAACAAGTTGATCGCAGTGAGGCCCTCAAAAAGACTCGTGACCGAGTTGCTTCGGAATTGGCCTTGGACCCCTCGATCCTCGCTCCCCGTGCTGCATTGGAGGCCACGGCTGCAGATGAAAATGCTCCGGCACTCATGAATTGGCAGCGTAGGCTTTTGGGTCTTTCTCCCGTTCCAACTCTTTAAAATCGAGCCTATCGCATGAGGACGAGAAAAAAAGACATCATCGAACTCGCCTTAGCTGAAGATATAGACAAGGGCGACCTCACTGCAAAGTGGTTTACCAAAGAGGGCGCCCAAGCCAGTGCCAAGATCGTAGCGCGTCAGAGTGGTGTGCTCGCCGGTGTGCAGGTCGCGGCTGAGGTTTTCAAGAGAGTGGATGACTCACTGCAGGTTGAGGAGACCAAGCCCGATGGCTTTGCCTTTTCCAAGGGGGACGTTGTTCTCTCGGTTCAAGGTTCCGCTGCCTCGATTCTCACTGCCGAGCGCACGGCGCTGAACTTCATTCAAAGACTCTCCGGCATCGCCACGATCACTAGCACCTATGTGGAAGCCGTTCGCGGAACCAAGGCCGTGATACTCGATACGCGGAAGACCACGCCGGGGCTGAGGCTTTTGGAAAAAGCCGCTGTGGCTGCCGGTGGCGCAAAAAACCATCGCATCGGTCTCTATGACATGTTCATGGTTAAAGACAACCATCTTGCTGCCGGTCTCCATCTCACCACGCTTCAGGAGATGATCGATCGCGCTCGTCTTGCGAATCCACGGATTCGTGTGGAGTTGGAGGCCGATACCCTAGACCAAGTGCAATCGTTTTTTCATTTGCGCGGAGTGGACGTCATTCTCCTCGATAACATGCCGCTCGCCGCCATGCGGATGGCTGTAAAAATGTGCCCGCCTGAAATCCAGTTGGAAGCGAGTGGGAATGTGAACCTCGAAACGGTTCGAGCCATTGCAGAAACGGGTGTTCATTTTATTTCCGTGGGGGCCCTCACTCATTCGGCACCTTCTGTTGATTTTGGACTCGATTTTGTCCCTCAAAAAATTGTTGAGCCACCGCCTGAGCCGATACCCGAGCCGACACCTGAGCTCAAGGTAAGGAAACAGTACGCTCGCAAGGCAAAGTCGTCTAGGAAGTCATCTTCTCGAGAGTCAGTCGAGTCCCGCGAGATTGGGAAGAGTACTCCACAAGATCAAAAACCTGTTGGATAATGTGAACCCCAAGTCCACCTGGACGGATCTGATCGAGATCGCGGGATTGGATTTTCGGTTTTTCACAAGGGATTCCGTAATCTCTTAAAACAAACCGAAGACGTTTTTTGAGTCGGCTCATTTCGATTCGAAAAGGCTTGGCATCACCTTTGTAGGCGTGCCGGATGATATTTGTGCACGCCTCATCGATTGCCAAGACGATCACCTCAGATACCTCATCATCAATACATGTCTCCCGCAAAAAACCACGCACTTCCTCTCGCATGGATGCAAGGTCTTCGGTCTTGCCCGAAAATATCCATTTCCGATTCACTCGAAACCTCCCACTAAAATAGAAAGATCATCGCGTGCGTCTTCGCCGGCGCGATGCTTGATGGCAGCATTGATAATGCGATTCATGAGTTCGCTTGGATCATTATGGGATCCCGATGCGACTTGCAGCAATTGGCTTTCGAACATGGGATCGCTGTCCTTCGCTTGGGATTCGCTGAGTCCGTCGGTGAATAAAACAAAGCGATCGCCTAGTTCGAGAGTTTGGCTGATTTCTTCATAGGTGACGCCCTGGGTGATTCCAACGGGCAAGCTTGAGGGCGTTTCGATTTCTTGAGCTTCTCCATTGGCGCGGACAAGGATCGGTTGGCAGTGTCCGGCATTGGCCATGAGAAGGAGGCGCTTCGATGGGATCAGTCGACCGGCGATCGCTGTGATGAACATGCCCCGTATCATTGCCGGTTGGAATTTGGCATTCCATTCAGCGAGAGCGGCAGCCGGTCCGTCCGTCGCATAAAAAACAAAAGGTAAGGCGCTCAGGGTACGTGCCATGAGCAGGGCGGCGGGTATGCCTTTGCCCGATACGTCGCCGATCACAAAGTCGATGATGTCCTCACCCTGACAGAAAACCCCGTAAAAATCTCCGCCAACTTCAGTGGCTGGGGAGCTGTGGGCGGTAAATCTGACCCCGCGAAGAGCGGCTGGAATAGCACCTGAAAGTAGCACGCATTGGATGTCGGCCGCAATCGCGAGATCCCTTTGCACGCGCGCCTGTTCTTGCTGGATTTCTAGGGTTCGGAGCTTCTCTATCGCTGTAGCAGTGAGTTCTGCATAGGCTGTAAATCCCTCCAGATCGACAGCCTCAAACGCGAGCTTGTCCAGCGGGTTCAGGACCTGCAGTACACCGATGGTTTTGCCTTCGCTTCTGAGGGGGGCGCAAAGAATCGAGCGGGTGGTAAATCCGGTTTTTTTGTCGGCCTCGGAATAAAAACGATCATCCTTATATGCATCCGGAATCAAAAGGGGTTCGTTGCGATCCATCACCCAACCCGCAATGCCCTTTCCCTTCGGTACCGTGATGCCAGGTTCATCAAATCCCCCATCCGACCGAGTGGCTATTGAGAGTCGAAGGTCCCCGCTATCTTCTTCAAGGAGGAAAAGCGAAGCCGCATCGGCTTTGACTACCCGCTGGGCAACACTTAGGACGGCGCGAAGAAGGGTTTTGTAGTCCGTGATCGAGTTAATGAGGCAACTCACCTCCACCAAGCCCTTATAGATCTCGAGCGACTTCCGTAAGGTTTCGATGGTCACGTCATGCATTATCTCAAGGTATCGGGTGGGGGTGGCGTTTTCATGTGAGTTTTTTTAACCCCCGTTGAAGTGAGATCCCAGATTAAAAGGGTGAGGGGATAGACGATGATAGCCAGCAATAATGCGGTGGGAACGATGCCTACAAAAAACGGCATTGGGGCATGGGCAAGCATCGAAAGCGCATCATGACTACTAAACCCGATCGCTTCCCGACCCGTCAGCAGGCAGCCAATCCGGTATTGCGCGTAAACGCAAAATGGAAACGTGAGCGGATTGCTGATCCATGTGCCCGCAATAGCCGCAGGGATATTTACGCGTGTGATATAGGCCATCAATGCCGCCGCCAGCATCTGGATGGGAAGAGGGAGAAGGGCGAAAAAAGCCCCCACGGCCATGCCGGAAGCAAATCGTTGCCGAGTCGGATGCCAGAGCTCTGGGGCAAAAAGACGTTCGCCCAATCGGCGGTGGAGCCATGTTCCACGGATGTGCTTGGCCCGCGGCATATGTCGCAGGTATTTGCCGATTTTTGTTCGGCGCCAGTGGATAGGTTTCATTTAAACTGTATCATGCCCGTTCCTCTTGGGGCTTGCCAGCCAAGATCGCTTGTGATTCCTTTCGGTCAGCATGAAAAAAATCGAAGCCATCATCAAACCATTCAAAATGGAAGACGTTAAGGAAGCCCTGGCAGAGGTTGGTATCGAGGGCATGACTGTCAGTGAGGTCAAAGGATTTGGTCGCCAGAAGGGTCACACGGAAATTTATCGCGGCAGCGAATACACGGTGGACTTCCTTCCGAAGGTGAAAGTCGAGATCGTCGTGAGCGATGCCATGGTCGAAAAGGCTGTTGCAGCCATCACCTCGGCTGCGAAAACGGGTAAGATTGGTGACGGAAAGATTTTCATTTTGCCGATGGAAAATGCGATCCGCATTCGCACCGAGGAATCCGGCGAGAGTGCCATTTAATCGCCCGATCTCTTGTCACTTCCCGAGTGGTTGGTCATCGTCATCCTTGGCATTGTCGAGGGGGCAACAGAGTTTATCCCAGTTTCATCCACTGGGCATTTGCTCATTTTTCAAGAGTGGTTGGATTACCGTCAGAGTGATCTTTTTAATATCGTGATCCAGTGCGGCGCCGTGTTGGCCGTCCTCCCGCTTTTTAAAGAGAGGCTCAAGATGATGGTGAATTGGAGGAACCCGCTCACCTTTGAGTTCAATCTCAAAATCTTCGTCGCCTTCGTCATCACGGTATTCGGAGGCTTGGCGATGGACAAACTGGGCATCGAACTTCCGAAGACCTGTGTGCCTGTAGCTGGCGCTCTTATCGCAGGGGGGCTCATTTTTATTCTGGTCGAGAGGCATCTCAAGGGACGTGAATTGCAGGATGTCATTACATGGCCAGTCGTCTTCATGGTGGCTGCCGGTCAACTTGCAGCGGCCGTCTTTCCAGGAACTTCCCGTTCCGGTGCGACGATTATTTTCGCGATGATTTGTGGATTGAACCGCGTTGTCGCGACGGAGTTGTCCTTTCTCGTCGGCATCCCGACACTTCTCGCGGCAGGTGCCTACAAGATATTCAAGTCCCTTAACGGGGATGGGGGCGCTCATGAGAGTTGGTGGTTTTTGCTCCTAGGCACATCCGTAGCCGCTGTGGTGTCCTTCATCGCGGTCAAATGGTTGCTGCGTTTTGTGCAGTCACACACCTTTATTAGTTTTGGCATTTATCGAATCATCCTCGGCGTGCTTTTGCTTTGGACGATGCGTCCGCGTTAATTTTTGATGTCCCAATTCATTCTACCCGATTTGCAGGCTTGTCTCCTCTGTGAGGATGTCCGCCAAGAGGCCAGCGGTCAGCATACTCTCGTCGGCATTCTTGGCGTTATTCCTGCCCCAATGGTCCCGATTGGCTTTTTTAAGCTTTGTCTTTGGACGCGTTGGTGCGGAGGCACTGGTGTATTTACGCAGCAATCTTCGATTCTGACGCCGGAGGATGATTCCCCGATTGCGACAAGCGAGGTGCAGTTCGAGCTCCCGACGCTGGAAACGCATGCCACAAATGTCCACGTATTCGGTGGACTCCAATTTCATAAACACGGGGTTTATACAGTCGAGATCAAGATCGATGGCGAGCTGCGCTTCCGTTTTCCGCTCCCTGTCATTGAGGTCGAAGGAACCGCAGTAGCCTAGCGGTTGCTTATTTTCGGGATGTGAGCCTGCCGTCTGCGAGCAGAAAAACAGCGTCGGTGGTTGTATTGTCGACCCAGTCGAGAAAGGTCGTCGTGATCACTGCCTGAGCTTGTGATGGCAGCGCCGTGAGCAAGCGATTCCTGCGCTCGGTATCCAGTTCGCCAAAGATGTCGTCTAGTAATAGCAGGGGAGGGCGGTCATGAAGGTTTTCAATATGGCGGGCTTGGGCGATTTTTAATGCGAGGGCAATGCTGCGCTGTTGACCCTCGGAGGCAAACGCGGATGCCTTCAGTCCATTAAGAGTCACATCGATATCGTCGCGATGTGGCCCGCAAACCGTCTGTCGCAGGCGATCCTCTTCGTCGCGAGAGGCAGCGAGGGCATCGCTAAAAGGGCCGTTGCAACCCGGTCGGTAACGAATCTCGAGATTGTCAGCTTGACCGCTTATTTCCTCGCAAGAGGTGCGAGCCAGTGGGCCAAGGCTTGCGCAAAGTTCTGCCCTTGCCTCCATGAGTAACTCGCCACTTTCGATGAGCGAGGAATCAAATGCGGCAATCTCACGGCGAGGACGCCCTTCCTTGAGTAGCGCATTGCGTGATCTCTGTGTGCGTTCGTAGTTACTCAACGCTTTCTTGTAGCCGGGAACGGATTGGACACCTAAAAAGTCGAGGTATCTCCGCCGCAATGCCCCGCCGCTTTTGACGAGCTCCAGATCAGTGTTAGCAAACCAAGTTACGCGAGCGACCGCGAGGTAGTCGGCTGATTTTGGCTGAAGCTTGGAGTCCAAAGATATTTGTCTTCCTTCACCTGTGTGCCGATAACTTAATCGCGTGTCGTTGAAAATGCCCTCAATCGCAAATCCATTCGTGTGGGATTTAATCAGGTCGGTGACCGTCGAGGTTCGTGGGGATTGAAGTCGAAGGAGAACGCATATCGCCTCGAGAATCGAGGTTTTACCCTGAGCGTTTTTTCCCACGACATACGTGCGCTGCGGTCCGGGATGGACGTCCAGCGAGTCGAAGCAACGAAATTGGCTCAGGCGAACCTGTGTGATCACGCGTCAGATATTGACTGGATGCCGCGGCGGGTCAAACCCTCGAGAAAAAAGCTTTTTCAATCCTCGTCGCGCCGACCTGTCAGCAGGGGGAGGAGATGCCAGATAAAATATCCCAAGGAGGTCAGGAAGGCAGCGACATACGTGAGCGCAGCCGCATTCAGAACGCGACCGACTCCCACCTCCTCTGTGCTGGTGGAAAGGATGCCGCAATGGCGTAGTGCTGCTCGAGCTCGATTCGAGGCATCGAATTCCACGGGGAGGGTAATGAGATTAAAAAGCATGATGACGCCCCAACCGATGGCCATAATGAACAGCACCGTGTGCGGACGAATGAATCCAGTGAAAAGCCCGATCAGCGGCAACCACATCACGATCTGGCTCGCAAACTGCGTTGCGCCCACGGCAGCCATTCTCATATTGAGCGGGGCATAGGCTCGGGCGTGTTGAATCGCGTGCCCCGCTTCGTGTGCGGAAACCGCCAAGGCAGAAATGGAATGCCCTCGGTAGTTGTCCGTACTAAGCACGAGTCTTTTGTGTGTCGGATCGTAATGGTCTACTAACTCACCCTCCTGAGACACAATTTCCACATCCTGAATCCCTGCATCGGCCATCACACGTCTCGCGGCCTCCGCTCCCGTGATGCCCGAAATAGAGGGCTCTTCAGCATAGCGGCGATAGACGCTCTTCACGCGATGAGAAGCCCACATCGAAAGCCCCATAGTGACCGCAAAGATGAGCAATGGAATCATACGCTGCAAAAGATAGCCATTTTTTCAAAAAAACAACCGCTTTTGGAATTTTACAAATCCCTCACCTTCTCAATATCAGAAAAATTCGCGGCTTAGTCGTTATAGGCGCTTTCACCATGCTCGGCGAGATCGAGACCTTGGTCTTCCTCTTCCTCTGAGACTCTCAGCGGCGTGATCATTTTGATTCCAACCAATAAAATCCACGTGAGGATCCCCGAAAAGACGATAGTGAATCCCACACCGATGGCCTGATTGATAAACTGGTTCATCCCGCCTTGGAGCGAAACCGCCACCCCTGCCTTTTGAAAAGTGCCAGCGATAGCGGGATTGATTTCAGTCGATGCCATGAAACCGAGAAGAAGGATGCCCACCGTGCTCCCCATGCCGTGCACGCCGAAGACATCCAGCGAGTCGTCGTATTTGAAAATATTTTTGAGCTTAGTTACCGCCAGATAGCAGGCCGTGCCGCCCGCCAGCCCGATCAGAAACGCGGACGGGATCGTCACAAATCCGGAAGCTGGTGTGATGGTAGCCAAGCCCGCGACCATTCCGGAAGCGGCGCCAAGAACGCTTGGTCTTCCGAGTTTGAGCCATTCCAAGGCCACCCAAGCCAAGGTCGCCCCAACGGCCGAAAAATGCGTCGCGGCAAAAGCACTCGTCGCCAATGCCCCCACACTCACCGCGCTGCCGGCATTGAATCCAAACCAACCGACCCATAGCAACCCAGTCCCGATGAGGGTTAATACCACGTTGTGCGGGATCATAGGTTCATGGAGGTAACCGGAACGTTTTCCGAGAAAGATCGCGCACACGAGCGCCGCGATACCCGAACTGATGTGCACCACGATGCCGCCGGCAAAATCCAGAACGGGAATGCTCCCACCCAAAGCCCAATTAAACAGCCCACCCTTACCCCACAGCATATGGGCGAGGGGACAATAAACGCACAGAACCCAAAGTATCGTGAAGAGCAAGTAGGCTTTGAATTGCATGCGCTCGGCTACCGCTCCGCTGATGAGAGCCGGAGTGATGATGGCGAACATCATTTGGAAGAGCATGAATGTTTGATGTGGAATCGTCGCGGCGTAGTCGGGATTCGGTTCCAAACCGACCCCTTTCAGGAAAAAATACTGCATCGGATTTCCAAAAAAGACGTTCCCTTCTCCAAAGGCCAAGCTGTAACCCACCGCCATCCAGAGAAACGAGGCCACCGCCATCAAGATGAGGCT
>CAYRTN010000023.1:0-14803 GCA_964427235.1 uncultured Chthoniobacter sp.
AAGCTTGCAATCCAAATCCTCCCAAAGACGCAAGGACTGCAGCTCCATAATCAACGCCGTATAAACTTCCGAGCAAGCTCTCAAAGAGGGTCTCCCTTAAGCCAACTCCATAAAGAGTTACAGGAAGTAGTATTATTGTATCAACAACAGGCATAATTGTTAATATATCGCATAGGCTCACCTTTATATTGAAAGCCTGTGATGTACAGAAGTAGGTAGTGAAGTGCATTGCCAGAGCTAGCGCGGAGGACATCACTCCTAGCAAAACAAGCCTCGGGCGCTTTGCCAGTTCTGAGAAAATTTCCCCCATCCGATCAGGTCTCTCGCTTAGGCGTTTAAATGGAAGAGATAGGTTTTTAATAGGCTTTAAAGTTGTGATCCACCAAAGAAATAGCAAAACAACTACAGAGCAAAGCATTATGGTAGCTAAGCTTGTGAAAAACTTGGTGTGGGGATCGCTGTGAAATAATTTCCAATTAGGAAGCACTGTTGCAGTAAATGTAGCAACTAAGGCAACGAGTCCACATAAGCGATCAGCTAAAACGCTTAGCGAGGCTTTAAGTTTCTGATCCGGATACTTCTGAATTACATATAAAATTCGAAACACATCTCCACCCCCAGCTCCAGGGAGCCCTAGCGAAAAAAAAAGCCCAGCCCCGCAAAAGGCAAACACCTGAGGAAGTCTCATTGGAATCCCAAAAAGCCGAAGCATAAGCCACCAGCGCACAGCACAGATCGATTCCGTGAGAAGAGCGGATGACAGACCGACTAGCATCCAACGTATATCTGCGGTAAGCAAAATATTTTCAGCGTTACTGCGTAGGGTAGGATTTTCAAACAATCGCCATATGAGAATGACGGATAAGATGCCCTGAAGCCCAGCTAGCCAATATTTACGCATAAAAGAGTGATCGGAGTGGTAGCTCATTGACTTTGAAAGGTCGAGGAGCATATCGTAAAAAAATGAACCACGCGTGCCATTCGGAGGATCGTGAGACTTGGGATGTCGCGATTGTCGGCGGCGCTTTAAGTGGTGCTTCGACGGCTCTTATTCTGAAGCGCAAAGACCCTTCGCTTCGAATAGTGCTTATAGAAAAAAACACATCTTTTAAGAGGCGGGTAGGGGAGGCAACTGTTGAAGTGAGTGGATATTTTTTATGTCGTACTCTTGGGCTTACCCGATTTCTCACTCAAACTCAGTTATGTAAAAACGGTCTCCGATTTTGGTTCTCCAATAAAGAAAGCGAAAATCTCGGGGACTGCTCCGAAATTGGAGGTAGATATCTCTCAACGGTTCCGTCGTTTCTGCTCGACCGCTCAATTCTGGATGAAGAAGTGCTAGCTCGTGCTAGGGAAATGGGAGTTTCTATTATTCGACCTGCTTTAGTGAAGAGTGTGGATCTCTGTGAAGGAGGAGAACAGACGCTTCATCTTCAAACTGAAAATAGCGACAAAACCATAAAGGCGCGTTGGGTAATCGATGCTTCCGGGGTGAGGTGTCTCTTGGCTCGAAAAAATAATTGGTATAAGCCAAATCATAGCCATCCCACACTGGCTGCTTGGACACGGTGGAAAGGAGTCAAGGACTGGGATGACGCGAACCTAGCTGAGAAATACCCCAGTCTTTCCAAAAATTATGTAGGGATTCGAGGCACGGCGACGAATCATATCATCGGAGATGGATGGTGGGCTTGGTGGATTGCACTTAAAGGCGGAGACACAAGTATCGGGGTAGTAATTGATCAGCGCAGAGCGAAGTGGCCGGCCGAAGACGAGCCACTTGGCGAAAAAATCCGCGAATTTCTTTCATCGCATCCTGTGGCTCGTGAAATGATGGATGGCGCGGAATATATTGAGGGCGATATTAATTTCCGCCGCAATCTGCCCTACAGTTCATCAGTCCAATCAGGAGATGGATTTGTTTTAACCGGAGATGCATTGGCGTTTATTGACCCATTTTATAGTCCAGGCATGGATTGGATTGCATTTTCAACAATGGCCGCTGTTAATCTCGTTATGGCTTGGAGAAATGGGGAGAATATCCAAGTTTTATCTGATAAACTCAACAAGCAGTTTGCGATGAGTTACCAACGCATGTTCGAGGCCCTTTATTTGAATAAATATGATTACCTGGGCGATTATGAGATCATGCGACTGGGTTTTAGGTTGGATATTGCATTTTATTATTCATTCATAGCCTATTTCTTATTTAAAGATGGTGAGGAGGGGTTTAAGGAAATTCCATTCACATCACCCCAAGCTGCCCCGATTTTCGCCCTTATGCGACTATACAATAGTAGGTTTGCTGCAATTGCTCGTAAACGCAGAGAGGAAGGTAGATTTGGACGATTGAACTCAGGGCAGAGAGATCTTTTCCCAGGTTTTAATTTTAATCGTTCGTTTCTCCTAAAAATTATTACAAAAAGTCTATTTGCTTGGGCTCTTTTGGAAATAAAAGAAGGTTGGAAATCGTGGCCCGTGTTCAATCTCAACACGGCAAATGATCAAGCGATCGAAGAAGGAGAGCCTTCTCAAGCCTAGTTTGAAACTTACCGCACAAGATGGATAACTCCACTTTGCTGCGTAATACCCCAATGAGGAATGACAAGGCTGGTGAGTTGCAATTCTTGGATCAGTTGGATGCCGCGAATAGTTTCCCATGCAGCACTTGCGGTGAAAGCTTCACAATTCAGCTTCTTATTAAAAAGCCATTCCCTACCAGTTGCAGCAAAGCTTTCTGCATTAGAGTTCCAACCATTTGAAGTAGATAGAATTGGAGTTGAGTGCGGGGTGTTTGTTAAACAAGCGACAGCGGTTTCAATAGCCTCAGATCTATTCGCAAAACAATATCCATCTTTGGCGCTTGCAAGTTTCACGCTGGATCCATTTCCTTTGGAGGATAGCAAAACAGCTCCAGCCCCTTCCGCGATGGGAAGGCCTTTTTTAAGTAAACGGCTAGCATGAAGCGCATCCAAAACATGGGGATCAAACTCTTCTGCACCTAAAACGATCACATGGTCAGCAGAACCATTTTTCATCCAGCATTCCGCCGTTCGAAGAGCTGTCACCCAACCTGATTTGTCTCCGATCTGGGAGTAAACGGGGCCCTCGATTCCAAGGGTAGCTACAACGTGGCTAATGGGTGTATTAAACACGGTTTCAGGAAAAAGAATTGGGCTTCCATAGCGACGGCCCTCCGTTGTGATTTGTCGGTAAAACTTGACCGAATAATCGACGCAACCAAGAAAGAATGCGACCACTACACCTATGCGGGTGCGATCCAAATCAGGGAAGGGAGCGAGGGCTTGGTTAGCTGCCTCGATCAAGTAATAGGAAATGGGGCTGGCTCGTCGCAGACGAGGTTCCTTCGACCATTTTAGAATTCCAGGGTCATTCTTATCTACAAGCGCGACTGGGTGTGTTGCGCTGGAGCCCACTAGGCTAATCTCTGGGCATTTTTCTGGTGATCCAATTTTACCCACTCCAATCGGAGAAACAGATCCTGTTGATAGAATCTCTATAATCATGAGCGTGAGAGGGCTAGGGCTGCAGTTGATCCGCCAAAACCAAGATTCACGCTTAGTACGGCATCCAAATCCGCTGTTTCCCCCATTTTAACAAGCATATCTTCCACATCGGGTTCTGGGTCAATAAGGTTGATTTGCGGTGGGAGTTTGCCTGTTTGAAGTGCTAGCAAGCTTAGCACGGCCTCAATGGATCCAGCTGCACCCAGCGTATGCCCAAGGGCTGCTTTAGTTGAACTGAGTCGTGCCGGTGTATTTCCAAAAATCCTCCGATAAGCTTTGGCTTCCGCGGAGTCATTGAATGGTGTAGCGGTGCCATGGGCGTTTATGTATCCGATTTGCGATACATCCAATTCGGCATTTTTTAATGCGTCTCGCACGGCTGTTTCGACAAAAATCCCATCCTGATTTGGAAGCGTGAGGTGACCCGTATCGGTTGTGTGGCCATAGCCAGCTACAAACCCATGGATCTTGACTCCGCGTGTTCGGGCGAGGGACTCTTTTTCTAGAACTAAAAACCCCGCACCTTCCCCCAACATAAGTCCATTACGGCCTCGATCAAAAGGGCGACACGCTTCTGGGGCTAATGTGAGAAGGGCATCGAAACCGCAGAATACCAATTCACAAAGGGCATCGTACCCGCCCGTGAGAACAATGTCCGCCATGCCACAACGAATAAGATCTGCGGCGTGCCCTATTGCGTTGGATCCGCTGGCGCAGGCATTAGCTATAAGTGTCGTTGACCCTGTGAAGCCAAAATGTCGATGCAGCTCCCCAACTTGTTGTTGGGCTTGATAGTGAGCTAAAAGACTACCACGCCCTCGTGGTTGGTTATTCCAAACAGACCTCAAAAAGCCTTCCCCCATTTCCATTCCGCATGCTGTGGTGCCTATGGAAGTGTCTAGGCGGATGAGTTCGCACATCCCATTTGATTTCAATAAGGCGGCTTTTCCAAGAGCTTCGCTGGCTGCAGGGATGAGGAGACGAGAAGCTCTACTGAGGCTGGAAATTTGCTTTTGGGTATGTCCTGTTAAAAGAGGCAATCGGGCTTGCGCGCCCTCTCTGACGCGACAGCCATCAATAGAAATTTCTGTTATTGGGGCACGGGCGGTTTTCCCCTCTATCAAGGCATCCCACGTGGAAGAGGCGTCCTCTCCTAGTGCAGTGACGCAACCATACCCAGTGATAGCTACACGTGAAGTCGGATTACTCATAGGTTGCTAGAAGTCCGTAGTTCAAAATATTCTTCATTTGCTAAAATGCATCGCGGCTGCATTTCGTTTTTCTAAAAAGTACCGACAGGCATGGGGTAAGAGAAAGAGGGAAATCATGCCGTCTATGAGAAGTCCAATGGCACAAGTTTGACCAAGGGTTGCCAAGCCTAGGTTGCTGGCCCAACCGAGTGTTGCAAACCCAGCAATGCTAGATGAGCTGCAGAGAAAAATAACGGCGGCGCATTGTTTCTGAGCCTGTCCAGCATTGCCGCACCGCTTAAAGGCAAGAAGGAGCAAAATGCTGTAGTCAGTTCCAGTTCCAAGGAGCAGAAGAACAGCCGCAAGATTGAAGAATCCCCATTTCATGTCGAACAAGGACATCGCCCCAGCTAGGCAGACTAATACCAGCGCGGTTGTGACAGCAAAAACGAGAACAGATCTTATGCTTCGCAGGGCTATCAAAAGAATAAGAAGGATTCCTGCAATCAAAGCCGCAGAAACATTTAAAATTTCTTTTGGAAGAGTTTGCTTTAACTCCTCACCCAGAACGGTCCAGCTTACCAGATGTACGCCTGGGGCTTGGATTGAGTCGACTAAGGTGCTTTCGTATCCTGCAACCGGTTCCACAACGCCAAAGGCCAGATAATTTGGCGCTTCATGACGGGCCATTCTTCTTAGAATCCATGCGCTAGCAGGGTCACTTGGCCAGATAGGTAGAGAAGAGGTTTTCCATTCCGCAACTTGATCCAAAACAGATGAGGTGAGGGCAAATGCGTCTTCTGTAAACCCATTATCGGTTATCGCTTTTTTTAAGCGGTTTTTTTGGAGTGTTAGAGGTAGCAGTTCTTCAAGATTTGATGACTGCGTGGCAGAAGTTGGCCACAATGTTAGCGGAGAAAGAATCCGCGTGACGTATCCGTTGGATTTCGCAGTCTCCAAGGCATCTTCTGCACTTTTAAGCCTCCTCCAAATTTCATCCTCGTTTTTTCCAGAAACGATCAGGCTAAGACAAGCGCGACTATCTTGCAGACGAGTGTAGAGTTGACTTAGAGCTTGGTGCGATTCGCTGTTGCGGGGGCGAAATGTCGATGATGAAAAATCAGAACTGGGAAGCCCCTTGACTAGTAAGGTGCCAATAAAAACTCCAACCAAACTCAGAGTGACCCAGAAGCCGATTTTGGAAAATGAATCTGACGATATGATGGGGTCGAGTCTGGAGGAGTACGAGGTGCAGGAGGTCTTACGGATTTTTTTCACCAGAGGTGCAAAAATCCCAAGCATAATAACGGCTCCTATACAGACCCCGATGCCCACCATGTTACCGAGTTGTGAAAGGCCTGGTAGACTGCTAAAATTTAAAGCGAAAAATGCTGCCGCGGTAGTCCCTGCCGTCCAAATGATACTTTGAATGCAGTCCCACTGAAGAGATCGAGTTGAACCTGTATGTGTGAGAGATCGTTGGTAAACGAAATATCCGTAGTCGACGCTCAATCCAATCATAACGGAAGCGAAGCCAACGCCAGCAACGGTGAGTTCGTTAAGAACAAGTCCGGCCGTACCCAGTGTGAATACGAAAATGAGTTGGAGCATCAGCAAGAGCCCGAGAAGCGGCAAAAAGCGACCATAGCAGATCCAGAAAATAAGGCTGATTAGCCCCAGCGTAACCGGCGCGGAGGTCTTCATGTCATTCTCCATCCCTGTCGAAATCTCAGCAACAAAGGCGGGTTCGCCGGTGAACCCTAGCCTAACGTCTGTCTTTGCTGTGGCCTCTGCGCAAATCGCTTTAATTTTATTAATCCAGAGTGCTGTTTGCTTGTAGTTTTCGAATGCACCAACAGCCTGAACATAAATGACACGAAATGTGCCGTCCTGAGATGAAAACTCTGAACTTCCTGCCAATCCCGAAAAAGATTTTTCCACAAAAGACGAAAAAATGCGGAAGGGGTCATAGGATAGCATTGCAACTTCCAAAGGTGATACAGAAGAGTTCAGAGTCTCCAGTGTCTCTTGCAACGTTTTTTCTGATTGCTCGGGAGTAAGATTCATCATCACTGCTCGCAATTTTTCGACCGGTTGATTGAGTAAAGAAAAACTCAGAAACTCGGATAGGTTCGCTGGGTTGCTTTCCCAAGGGGCTTCTGAGACTGCATCCTTGAGAAGTTCTGGGTGACACTTTAAAGCCTTTGAAATCGCAAGGACGG
The DNA here is from genome assembly GCA_964427235.1 of uncultured Chthoniobacter sp. GTDB lineage: Bacteria > Verrucomicrobiota > Verrucomicrobiia > Chthoniobacterales > Terrimicrobiaceae > UBA967. The sequence continues at coordinate 6,940 of CAYRTN010000023.1, forward strand.
CCGCGTTTGCTTCGTTCGAATCCGATGCATCAACGGTAACGATGAGCTCTTCGGGAAGGGCAAAATGTTTTAAAAAAAGAGAAAGTCCTTCTACCTGCTTAAGTTTGGTCGGAAGTAGGCGAAGAATGTCCACATCCACGCTAATGCGTGACAATCCTGTGCCCACATAAGCTACAGAAAGGATGACGAGAAATAAAATCCCAAGAAATTTACCGGCTTTCTTCATCAATCCTGTATCCCGACAAGTCATATTCGAAAATGGCAGGGTCTAAATCGCCATTCATTTGCACATTTTGAAATTCAGTACGCATTGAGGATCCCTCTTTTGTAACGAGTTCAAAAGCGATCCAGTGACCCGAGCTCAGATCAAAATCGAGTAAAAGCGACGAAAGGCTTTTGGCAGCTTCTGGATTTTTTGGTAGCACTTCCAGACGATAGTTTGGTCCTAGATTCTTGAGGGAGACGATTTGCATTTCCTTTTGAAAATTTTCCACCGTGAAGGAGGAAGCCATTTCCATCATGCGCAGAAATTGTGGCGCATTTTTAGCAAAAGCAGAATGCGTTAGATCGATTTTTTCTGCCTTCTTTTTGGATGGTTGAATGATGGTGAGACCATGATGCGATCCTATAATGATGGATTTGGCAGGCGCCCCAAGCTCCCATCGGAATTTGTTTGGGGCCTCAAACCAAAAACGCCCTTTTATTGCAAGCGGACTCTTCAGCGTCTTCAACGCACGCGTTTGAATAAATTCGGCAGAAATTGAGCGGATATTTTTTTGCGCTTTTAGAGCTTTTTCAAGCGGGGAGAGGTCAATTGCGTTATCTGCTGCGCGCGCCGATACGGCAATTCCCATCAGCAATATAACAATTCGCGAGAATCGAATTATGGCTTGGATAGGGCGTAACATTGAAGCTGATTGGCAAAAGGTCATATTATATCTGATTTGCTCAATTGGCGGCTTAGCATTAATCGACCTCTTGCAACAACCCGATCGATGACTTTGCATTCGACTTGAAATACAATAAGTGCGCCGAGCTCTTTTTCGATAGAGGCTTTTGTTTCCAATGTTTCATCTGGAAAAACGGGTCCAAGAATCCGAAACTGATCAATGCTGGCCAAAAATAATGGGGTGCTTGATTCATTGGCCCCCTGCATAACGAGCACCCCTGCCGTTTGCGCTGCGCACTCCACAAGCAATACCGCAGGCATGATTGGCTGATTTGGAAAATGATCGCGAAAGTAGGGGGATTCTGCTTTTAAATGTTTCCAACCTATTCCGCTTGTCGGTTCCGTTTTTTCGAAGCGGTCGATAAATTGAAACCCAGGTCCATGCGGCGTTAGTCCTTTCGAGTTCATTGGTTAGAAAATATGGGGGGTGATGAAACTGGGGATTCTGTGGTTTCTGGAATGCGTAGTTGCGAAAAGTGATACCACTGTTCTGGGGCCTCCTTAAACAACGTGAGCAGGCTGGCAGCTATCTCGCGAGTGAAATGTTCGATTGTTTCCTGTCTTCCTGAATCCAACCACCGAGGCTCGATAGGAGGAAATGCATGGATTGCGAATTTGCCATTCGATTGCCGCACTACGCCCACTGGGATAATAGGACATTTTGCTAGGAGGGATATGACAACAGGGGCGGTAGAAAATAAAATCTTTCCATTGGGAAGTGAAACCTCAACGCCGGCTCCGTCATAGGGACGATCAATAAGTGTTGCAATGTATGCACCTTCGTTTAACGCACGTACAATATTCACAACGGAGAAAGTATCATTTCCTATAACGATTGTTTTTACTCCCCACTTGGCTCGAAAATCAGCGCGCCATGCTGTTAGTTCATTAGTTGGCTCTGGAAGGGTGAGGGCCGTTACAGGGAAGCCCATCTCTGCCATGACAAGGCCACCAAGTTCAAAAAAACCAAGGTGCCCAGTCACAAGCATACAGCCCTGTCCTCTTGCCTGCACGCTTTGCAGATGCTCAAAGCCGGTCTTTTCACCCACTAGGTTCATTACATTACCCGTGTGGGCGGCTGCCAACTGGCCATAGACAGAAAAGCATTCCGCTTGGTTTATAATAAGTCGACACGCTTGAGAAAAGCGCCCGTTTTTTTTATCCAACAAAGCCAGATTGGAACGAATAGCTTTAATGGTATTTGGATGAGTTATTGCATACCCCAACCCAAGAAATCTGGTAACAATAAATGACCCATTTTTTCCAAGGAGCTGCCAGCCAAAAACAATAAGTTCAAAAGCTCTCGCTGTGTAAAAGTGCCGATAAAATGTTCTTTTCCTATAGTCGCCAGACCTCATCCATAGGATTATCCAAGCGAGTGGAATTAGAAAAAAAATCCAAGCAGAGGTTCTCAATTGAAAGCTAAGGAAAGTGGTATGTGTGGAATGTCCAAAGCGACCTTTATTACCTCCATTTACCTGATAGATGGGATTGCGGGCGCAATGGGAACGAATCGTTGAAGGCGACAGATCGTTCTGAATGCTTCTATACGTAGAGAGTCAATAAAAGTGGGTTCTGTTTGACCACCGACAAGTCGTGCAATACTAGATGGGATCTGAAGCAGGGATGCTGGATTCATGAAAACCTCAAAACCTGCCTTTTCGTAGAAAGGTGCAATCAGTCGTGAGTATTGCCGCATCCAACCCATGACTTGCCGAGTGTACTGGAAACGCTCAAATCGACTAAGTTGGCGATTTGATTTTTCAGCTCTTATGATTAGCTCTGCTGCTCTCATGCTGGATTGAAGGGCAAGCATAACTCCTGAAGAAAAAATAGGGTCGATAAATCCTGCCGCATCACCTGCCAGCACAACCCTTCGCGTGGCAAAAGAGGAGAATTTCCAACTATAATCACCCGTTGCGCGAAGTGACCCTAGCATTGATGCCCCCTTCATTCGGTCTTTTACTTCTGGCGTTGAATCTACTGCCTCTTGAAAAACATCATCCAACGTGCGTGTATTTGATTTGGACAGTCGTTCTGCTGGAACAACAAGGCCTATCGAGGTTTTGTTTCCTGACAAGGGAATGAGCCAGAACCAGGCATCCGAGATTCGCGCAATGGTGATGTGGCCCTCAGCTTTGCCGGAGTTACGAAAAACTCCTTCAAAGTGACCATAGATAGCAACGCGTCGATTTTTCTGAGTGATATTGCGCCTCAGTCCCAATTTTTTCCCCGTGAAAGCATTCCTACCACTTGCATCGATGATCCAGTCTGCATGGATCGATAGAGCACCCTTGGGTGTTTCGCAATGAAGCTGCATCTTTTTAGCATCAAGGTTTTCAATCGCATTGACTCTAGTTTCCTCATGAACTTCACAACCGTGAGTGCGAGCGTTATTAAGAAGCAACTCATCAAATTTTGAGCGCTCAACTTGGTAAGAGTATTCGCATGAGGCTCCAAGCGTTTGTCCAAACCAGAACCGCCGCAATCTCGATTTGTCACCTGTACAAAATTCGGCTCCGTACTTTCGCAAGAAACCAGCGTCTTCCATTTGGTTCCAAACGCCAAGTTGCTTAAGGAGGATGTTTCCAAAAGGAAGCAATGACTCTCCTATGCAGAAACGGGGAAACTTTTCTTTTTCAAGAATGACAGGCTTTAGCCCGGCCTTAGCAAGCTGGGTTCCTGCAGCTGCCCCAGCAGGGCCTCCGCCAATGATAGCAACATCATATTCGGAGGAGCATCTCATTCTGGAGAAATCGTAATGCGTTTGGATATCCAGTCGCGCAGCACACCTAGGCTCTGTAGTGCATCTTTTGCGGTATTGGGATCGGCAATGGCAATCCCGTATTTCTTTTCCACAGCAAGCACGATTTGTAGGGCGTCCAATGAATCCAAACCAATGCCATCACGTCCAAATAAAGGTGTTTCTTCACCAATGGTAGAAGGATCGATTTTAAGCATACAATTTTGAATCAAAATCTCTCTTAAACTTTCTACACTGACGTGGCTCATGTAGGTATTATGTATCATTTAGTCGTTGAGGTATGCAAAATAAATGACCTCAAATCCTCAAGAGCAAGATGGGAGTGTAGTTTGATAGCCTGCAGACTCGATTCTGAGCAGCAATTTATTTAGTGTATGAGCTCTAATTCCGCGTGTTTGGCCGTGCAAAGAGCTTTCATGAAGCAGTATAATTTTGCCTGGGGTTAAAGTTTTACAGATCCTTTGGATCACATTCTCAGGGTTATGCCTTATTCCATCATTTCCCGATGCAGACCATCCCACCATCTGAAGATTTTTTCGCTCCACAACTCCATGCACAAACGGATTGGCAAATCCTACAGGAACCCTGAATTGATATGGCTCAATACCCGTAACGGATAGTATAGCTTCGTTACAAAGGGAAATTTCTTTTTGAGCAAACTTGGAAGATGCCCCCCAAAAAAAGGAGGCATTGTGGCTGAATGTATGGTTTTGAATTTGATGCCCGTTCTCGACTATCAATCTGGCTAGATGAGGCCACTGAAGGACATTTCTTCCGATCGCGAAGAAAGTGGCCCGGGCGTTGTGTTCTTTGAGAATATCAAGGATTGCTGGGGTCTCATCTGGATTGGGACCATCATCGATAGTTAACCACACTTCACGCTTGGATGTTTCAAAAGTTGTAATGATGTCAGCGAAAAGCGGGCAGTTTCTCCAAAGCGTAGGAATCAAAAAAAGCGAACTTGCTGCTAGCGCAAACGCATGCGCTTTTTGATTTGAGCCAGTTAATGCGTATCGAAGAGCATTGCCGCCCAATGAGGCTGTTAGGAGGTATGCCATCAGGCGGCGCTGTTTGGTACTCAGCATAACTCGGAGTGAGTTAAATTGACCTCCAATTCAGAACGAAAATACGCCTCAACCTCGCTCGATAAAATACGTGGGTTGGTAGATGGGTTTGGTGTGAAAATGCGACCTGCAGATATTCGGAAGCGCAATGGACAGATGGCAGGCTTGAAATAAGAAAAATTTCTTCCGAAATATTCAGAGTCACATCTTATAAAGATAGTGCGTATCGGGCCACCGGTTGCCTTTGAAATGAGCGCATATATTGGATGGAAGGGGTTAAGTGGTTTTTTGATCGTGCGAGTACCTTCAGGAAATAGCAGAATGTTGGATCCCTTTGAGATTCTATCCTTGCATGCTTTAGTAATATTCAACGGAGAGTCATTGCGGATAAAATTGCATAATTTCACAACACCCGAAGTTATGGGGTTATGCAGAAGCTTTGCGTTCACAACGCAATCTAATGAAGGCACGAACGCCATAAGGATAATTGCATCAAGAATGGAGGGATGATTGGGAGCGATAATGCAGCCTTTCCACGCATCAACATCCTCAAAGCCTTCCAATTGAAGCTCAATAATTCCGCTTTTTTTAAGTAAACGCAAATAACCGCAGATGCCTTTCACGAGTAATTCGCGCTCCGTGTTACTGCATATCCGAAGACCAAGTATTCGCCTGAAAGCCCATTTTATCGAAAAACAAATCCCACCACAAATGAAGTAGAGATGAGCGTAGGCCTGAACAAGGTAACTAGGGTTGGCATGCATTAGTCGATTGCCTTTTAAAAATCGGCTCAGATGGTGTAACGGTTTTCTGTTCTAGGAGTTTAATCTGATAGTGGTGGATTCCTAGACAGTGCTTTTTAGCAGTTTTTGGATGAAAGTTTGCAAGCAGCGTGAAATCCCGGCGCCGCCATCAGTGTCGTCACGACTGCCATCAAAACAAGCATCGTGAACAAGGTTTGTGTGATGAGGCCCGCCTGGAGTCCGATATTCAGTAAAATGAGCTCCATTAGGCCGCGCGCATTCATGAGAGAGGCAATGGTCAGCGAATCCGAGTGTTTGATTCCGGATAATCTAGCGGCTCCATAGCATGCAAAAAGTTTAGCAGAGATGGAAACTATGATAATAACGCCGCAGATACCCCAGAGCCAAAGGGAGTCGAGCAGGCCCATTCGGGTATTCAGTCCCGAGTAGGTGAAGAAAACGGGAAGAATAACAGCGGTGGTGAGGGGATCGACCTTGGCAGCCAATTTATCGGCGAGACCGTCGCGCGGCACAGATAGTCCCAGGATGAATGCGCCGAAGACCGAATAGAGACCGACCAAATCCGTGAAAAACGCCCCCAGAACCACGAGTAGCATCACGAGACTGAAAAGCTCGGATTCGTTTTTAAATCGGTTGTGAAACTTCCGCAGGGCTGGCTTGATGACAAAAAGGCATGTCAAAACATAGACGATCGAACCACCCACGGCGTAGAGCGCCAGCATCGGGTTTCCCGAGATGCAACCTAGGACCACAGCGAGAAGCATCCACGCAACGACATCGTCGAAACTTCCCGCTGCCAAGGCGATGGTTCCAACCAGTGTCCCAGAAAGACCATGTTCTCGAATGATCCGAGCAAGCATGGGAAAGGCGGTGATGGACAAAGCCGCTCCAATAAAAAGCCATGCCACCGGAGCGGAGACATGCGGGGCAAAAAATCCACCTTCTTTCTGAAGCCAATAAGCCACCCCTCCACCTAGGATAAACGGGGCCAGAATTCCCGCAGAAGAGACAGCGAGTGCGGTGCGGAGTTTTTCACGGAAGAGGTCCAAGCGAAATTCCAATCCGACCACAAACATATAGAGTGTAAGCCCAAGAGATGCGACTGAGTAGAGTATGGGTTTTGAGGCTGCCGGAAAAATAAAGCTCGCTGCATCCGGCCACAAAAAACCAAAGAGGGAGGGGCCTAGAAGAACGCCTGCAATCATTTCCCCAATGACAGGGGTTTGTCCGACCCGGCGCATCACAGCGCGCATCACTGCGCTGAGGGAAAGAATGACAGCTAACTGCAAAAAAAAGTGAGCTGCGCCATTGGTTGCTGAATTCATAAGCTGGAGCTGGAGTCTATCAATGCAAAGTGATCAAGCGATGGCATAACGAGACCGGTAAGGTGTGTTTCCAAGAACAAAGCGCTCAGCGTATTTTAAAACGCCCCGACTCCATGGTTCGGCAGTTGTGAATCCAGAGGCCATGCCTGACATGTTGGTGTTCATGAATGTTTCAATGAAGCCCAGTGGGAGAAATGGAAATTTGGTCTGAAACTCACTTCCACGGTCGTGAAGTTCGAAAATCCTTCCATCGTAAAAGTAATCAATGAGGTCCCGCCAAGCGTTCAGGCTTTCCTTCATTTTGGTGGAGTAAACTTGAAGAGCGTCTTTCAGCGGTTTCGTGGAAAGTTGTTCATCGAGTAATTCTGCAGAATGGAGAGCCAACATCATACCGGGTGAAAGCATGGGATCGACAAACCCGAAGGCATCACCGACCGAGGCCCAGTTTTCGCCGACACCTTTGGTCGAGATGAGTTGATAGTTGGCGTAGGTTGCGGCGTCCGAAATTCTCTTTGCGCCACGTGTCTCTGATGACAAAAGCGGGTCGTTTTTCATTGCCGCTTCAAGGCGTTCTTCGGGTATTTTTCCGAGTGCGGCAGAGGCCTTTTGATCCATCACAATTCCAAAGGACATTTTGCCTTGAAGTGGGATTCTCCAAGCCCACCCGTCGGCGAGTCTATTGATTCGTACCTGACCATTGGGCCTTTCGGGATCGAATCCCTCGTAATGGGCGAAATGGGAGACATCGCGCCGCGGACCCACATCCGCCTTGATGTTCAGAAGACGTGCCGCGAGTCTCCGTCTGCCGGATGCGTCGATAATAAAGTCGGGTTGACGACCATTCCAGATTCCGGCGAGTGTTTTCGGACAAAGTTGTAGATTGTCTCCTTCGGCGATAATGTTGGCGCGGCGAGGGATTTTTAGAGCACCTGCTGCGGACGCTGTTTCCTCAAGGATGCGATCAAAAGCCGGTCGCGGAACATTGTAGGCATAGGCTG
>CAYRTN010000024.1:0-14556 GCA_964427235.1 uncultured Chthoniobacter sp.
CCAAAAGGCTCCACGTTGCTGAGTCCGAGAGAGAAAAGCCGGACAGCGGGAAAAAACCGCCGTCCATGGATGTCTACTGGATCCCGGGAGTCAATAACCTCAAGACCCATGGGCGATGGGCCTTCGCCGAGTTCGGCGATATCTACACACTCGAGCCCGACCTCACAGCAAAAGTCCGAAGCGAGTTCGACAAGATTCTCGGTGGATATCCGAAGGAGGATGCCGCGTGAGAATCCACTACCTGTCCCTGCCTGCTTTCACTCTGCCCCCTCATTTCGCATACGCCACGCATTTTCCTGTCTTGGCGGTTGCCGTTGCCTCGACCACTTTCTCCACATCATCCCTCCGAGTAGCTTCGGCGAAAGGACGCGGGGCCGTTGCCGCAAGGCGCGGCCCTTGCTTTTTTTTCATGAAAGCCAGGGTTGACGGCGCACCCTTCCTCATTCAATTTTTAACCACATCCCTCCCGTTCGTTTCTACGGCGGGACGCGAGGCGGTTCCTTCGGGAACCGCCCCTGCATTTTTCAGGGGATCCTTCCCTTCGCCCTTCCGCAAAAGAGAATCCCGGCCATGAAAACCTTCCTCTATATCGATGGGTTCATTCTTTATTACAGTGCCGTGAAGGGAACTCCGTTGAGATGGCTCAACCCAGTTGAACTCGCGTCACCGGGCCATCCCCCGCAACACCATTTTCCAGACAAAGTTCTTCACCGCGAAGGTGGCCGAACTTCCCGGCGACCCCCATCAGCCCACGCGGCAACTCCTCTATTGGCGGGCCCTCCACACGCTTCCAAACATCGAAATCATCCTTGGCGAATTCCGCAAACGCATCGTTCGAATGGCCGTGGTGAATCCCCCGCCCAATACCATCGAGGTCTTCAAAACCGAGGAAAAAGGCTCCGATGTGAATCTCGCCATACACCTCCTCCTCGATGGTTTTCAAGACCGCTACGAGGCTGCCATTGTCATCACAGGAGACTCCGATCTCGTCACTCCCATCAAAATGGCCCGCTCGATCCTGAAAAAACCCGTCGGCGTTCTGAATCCGCAACGCCTCTCCGGCCCGGATTGCCGACTGCCCAGAAAAAGCGCGGGCCTCCAACACGCGGCCAGCTTCTACCGAAACGGCCTCACTTGGTCGCAACTCGAGAACGCCCAATTTTCCACCCCCCTCACCGACGCCCAAGGCACCTTTCACAAGCCGCCCATCTGGTAAAGACCACCCACACCTGACGCGTTTACGATCCCGTCTGCTTTTTGTTTTCCCGCGCGTTTTTGTATTTGGCCTTGGTTTTTGAAATTGGCTGTAGAGGCGCTGCCTCGGGCGATTCAGCAATAAGTGTCGCCTTCTCCTCATCGCGCATAGCGCGGCGCAGGGCTTCCGAAACCACGCTGGTGAATGTCGGATTCGCAGCCGGTACCGCATCCAAAATGGCGGCGATCTTGCCCTTCACCCAAGCATGAATCTCGGGCGGTAGCGATACGTTCGCGGTAATGGTCTTTCTCGGCACAAAACATCAATAGCACACGCAACAAAATTGTTGCAAGGCGCCGCCGACAAAAAAACAATTGCCACGCATAATACGTGTGGCACACTTGCCATCTGTGCGCAAAAACAAGGCTATCAATCTCTCCTTCCCTCCCGATCTCTGGGAATGGATTCAGAAAAAAGCCGACAACAACGGCCTCCGCATCCCCACAAGCAGGGTCATCGCGCATCTGCTCTTTCAGGTCATCGAGAAGGAGAAAACCGCAGAACGACCTGCCCCCTCCCTTTCTTCCTCAAACTGAAAATAACCGTTTTTTAAAAAACCATGCCCTCTCTTCGTCAGCTTTGTGAACCCCGGGAATCCGTCTTCAACCGCGACCGCCGCGCAACCGTTCTTAGCCTCGATACATTCTTGAATGGAGCGGTGGATGGCCCGTCATTCTTCGAAGAAAACCACTTCACCGCCGGTATGTTGACGCTGGTGGATCGTGCGTTAAGGCATCTCGCGGGTGGCGATGCGGGCTCCTCGATCTTTCATCTGTCTCAAGCCATGGGCGGGGGAAAAACTCACAGCATGATCGCTCTGGGGTTGCTGGCTCGCGATCCCCAGCTTCGTCGCGATGTTCTCGGGGAGAAAGATCCTGCACCCCGTCTTGCCACAACTCGAGTGGTCGGGTTTAACGGGCGCAGCACTGATGCGCCAGGGGGCATTTGGGGAACGCTCGCCAGTCAGTTGGGGCACGCAAACCGAACCACTGAGCACAACACCTTGGCCCCCGGTCCGAATGCTTGGAAGGAGCTGCTTGGAAAACAACCACTCATCGTATTCCTCGACGAAATCCCCCCCTACCTCGCCTATATCGCTGATAATCCCCACGCGATCCCTGGAATTGCTGTGGTTACCCCTACTTTGGCCAATCTATTTGTCGCCGTTGCAGAGTCAGAAAATGTCTGCCTCGTCATGTCCGATCTGGCCGGCACGAACTATGCAAGCGGACAGGACGCGCTCAATTCCGCGATGCACAAGGCTCAGAAGGAAATCAGTGCCGAGGCAAGACGCACCGCTGTGCCGATCACACCCGTCAGCGAAAAGGGCGACGAACTCTACCAAATCCTCCGCAAACGCATTTTTAAAAAGACTGCCCCCGAAGTTGAAGTCAATCGCGTTGCGGCGGCTTACCGTGACTACAAAAACGGCTCTCAAACCACGCTCCCCAATAGCATATACAACGCGCTTTGCGATTCTTATCCCTTCCATGACAGCTTCAACGACCTGTTTGGAAAATTTAAGGAAAACGAGGGCTTCCAGCAAACGCGCGGAATTATCCGCCTTATGCAAATCCTCGTGGCTGATCTTTGGAATAATGGCAAGGCCGATTCATTGGAACTCATTCACCCCTACGATCTCGATTTTAATGTGAACGAAATCGCCTCCGAGTTGGGCGCGATCAACAACAAACTCAATACCGCAATTGTTCACGACATTGCGGATTTCGGGCGCTCCGAGGCCGAACAAATCGACTCTGCAAACGGAAATTCTGACGCCGGCGACGCCACCAAACTACTCCTTCTCGCATCGCTGTCCACCACCGGAGTGGAAAAGGGCCTGCGCGAAAATTCCCTCATCGAGTTCCTCCACCGCCCCGGCCGCGACCTTTCCAAGTTCAAGACTGATGTCTTGGACAAACTCGGCACCCGCGCTTGGTATCTCCATGGTTCCGCTGACGGGCGGCTCTTTTTCAAAGACCAGCAAAACCTCGCCGCGAAACTGCAATCGCTCTCCCAGTCGCTCCACGCGCAGGTTGTCGATGACGAGTTGAAGCGCCGCCTGAGTGTCATGCTCGCGCCTTCCATCAAGGATTGTTACCAGGCGGTTTCTGTTTTTCCTCCACTCGACGAAGTCCAACTTGAGCAGGATAAGACCACCCTCGTCCTTGTGCGTCCTGGAGGCAATGCCAACCAACTTCCCATTTCGGCAGAGTGGCAGGATTGGTGGCAACAACAGCCATTCAAAAACCGCATCCTCTTCCTCACCGGTTCACGTGACATTTTCCAGAGGCTCGTCGATTGTGCCCGTCAGGTTCGCGCCATCGAGGACATCAGGCAGGAGTTGGAAGGCGATGCCCTGCCCTCCAACGACCCGCAATGGGTCGCTCTCGAGACATTGAAATCCCGCGTGGCCCTGCAATTCACCGCAGCGCTCAAGGAGGCGTTCGACAATCTTGTCTATCCCTCGATCAACAACTCCTTGCGACCCACAGGCGTCGATCTGGCTTTTGCTGAGAACCAAAGCGTTGAGGCTACGGTCAAGCACACGCTCGAATCGGCCAATAAATTCACCACTAACATTGCCGATGAAGCCTTCCGCCGCCGCGTAGAATCGAAACTTTTCGGCGGAGAGGAGAGCAAGACCGTACTATGGAGCGATCTCAAGCGCGCCGCGGCCGTACGAACCGACTGGCCACTCCACAAAACCTCTGCCCTCGAAGACCTCAAGAACCAATCCATCGAGCGCGGCCATTGGCGCCCCGAGGGCAATCATATTCGTCGCGGCCCGTTTCCTCCACCGGAGCCCGAGGTTTCTATTCGTGAAATCTCCTCCGACGACATCACCGGCAAGACATTCCTGAAGATCGAGCCTCTGAACGCTTCCTCGCTCGTGTATGAGCTCGGTGACTCGATCCCGACACGCCATTCGAGTCCAGTGCCGACTCCTGCGCGCTTCGAGGCCACGGCCCTCCGTTACAAGTTTCTCGCCTTCGACCCACAAGACATGACCCGCACCAGCGCGGTGAAGGAGTGGACCGCCAAGCTCCGCCTCAAGCACCAGCTCCACCACCGAGGAGACCACTATGAGGTCGAGCTTCTCGCCTTGCCAGCCTCTGGATCCGTGGCGATTCGCTACACGACAGATGGCTCCTCACCTACAAGTAGTGGTGCTGCCACCTACGACGGTCGTTTTCGTGTGCCACCCGATTGCCGTGTAGTGTGCGCTGTTGCACTCGCCTCGGAGATTGGCATCGCATCCGAGACCATTCGAATCGCCATCCCGCAAGGCGGCGAAGAAAGCCAATCCATTGATCTTGCGAAGCCTTGTCGGTGGACCAAGGCGACCAAACGCGACGACACCGCTGGCGTTTGGGATCTCATAGCCCGATTGGAGCAGGCCCCCGCCATCACCTCTTTCAATATAGGTCTCGTCGCCGAGAGCGCCGATGGATTCCAGATCGTCGATTACTCGGGAGCTTTGGAGTCAGGCTATGCGGCCCTCGCACTCAAGGACCTCGCCACACGCCTCCAAGACATCGCGGGAACGGGGGCAAAACTCCGTATCACCATCGGCACCCTGGCCTTTCCCACAGGGCAGGCGCTTCTGGATTGGCTCCGCGCGGTCAACGAGGCCTTCGACGCAAACCACATCTCCGAATAACCCGCCATGTCCTCGAGAGTCATTCCTGCCAGACGCTCGATCGGTCTCGGCTTCCTGCCCGACGAGGCCAGGCATGGATTTCTCATTCACATTCCCAAGGGCACAGCCCGCTCGGACCTCATTTGTATTTCCGAACACCGCGGCGGCGGTATCGACACCCTCGGACTCACCGACTTTGCCACCCCGCCTTCTCCCACAGACCCCTCCGTGCGCGTGGTCATCGACCGCCTGCGCTGGAGCGACCTCGCACCCACCTTCTGGGAAGAGGCGAACCGCCGCCTGCGCACAAACGCACTGCCTGCCCATCGCCTTCAAAAAAATCCCTCCCAGCCCGTGCCGGTGCATCCCTCGCTCGGGAAGGAACTCTGCATCCTCTGCTGGGCGGTCGAAGAGGCCACGCCGGGTGATATCCCGAATGCCCTCCGCAACTGGGACACCCTCGCGCCCGAGGAACGCTGGTGGCTCTACACCATGACCGTGGCCACCTCCGGCCAGGCCATGCAAAAAGGCATCGGCTGGCGCAAAGCCCTTCGCGCCGCCCTCGCCGACAACCCTTTCATCAAAGGCGAGGGACTACCACCCCGTGCCCGCCGCGATCTCCTCGCCTCCTCGCAACTCAGCCTCGGGCTTTAAGACACAACGCCTTTTCCTATGACTGCCTTCATCGAAACCCAATTCCCCATCGCCCGCCTCTCGGCGGAGTCTTACAAAGAGCGCAAAGCAAACAATGGGCAGACGCTAACCGGTTTAGGAAAATGGTGGGGCCGCAAACCGCTCATTCTCGTCCGCGCCGCGATCGTGGGAATGCTCATGCCGGCTTCCGCAAATCCCAAACGCGACCGCGAGATTTTTCTAAAAATCCTGACGATGGATGACGACGGCGCTTGGCAAAGGTGCAAAGGCGATATCCCTGTCGTTGAATGGCGAAATGCCGCCCCTCCGGATTTGCGGGACAAATATTTCTCTAACCGTGGCTTCAAGTCTGGACTTACCGATGAGGTGAAATTGGAAGCACGCAACGACATTTGGGATTCCCTTGATGCTGGGGACCGCCAAGTCCTGGATACAAAGCGACGCCGCGATCTTCCTCGACTTGAGTTTGATCTCAAGCCCTATGCCGAGCGTATAGAGGATTGCGAGCGCCCTGAGAATATAGACGGCCCTACTGACTCAGCTTGGTCGGAAATCAACGCCCACCTGGGCACAAGTGCAACCTCCCTTGCCGAACTCATCGCAGAACTCGGCCAACGCACTTTCGGCCACACGCCCCGCGTGGGCGATTGCTTCTGCGGCGGTGGTTCCATTCCCTTCGAAGCCGCCCGCATAGGCTGCAAAGCCTTCGGCTCCGATCTCAATCCAGTGGCAGGCTTACTCACTTGGGCGAGCTTGAATCTACTCGGCGGCGGTAAAACGCTGCAAGAAGAGGTGATGCGTGTGCAGGCAGAAGCTCTTGCCACAGCAGATCAGCAAGTCACCGCGTGGGGCATCGAACATAATAAACGCGGTGAACGCGCCGATGCCTATCTCTACTGCGTGGAAGTAAAACCCGAGGGCTGCGACTATTTCATCCCGCTCGCCCCAAGTTGGCTGGTCGGTGAAAAATCTAAAGTCGTTGCGCGTTGGCAACGGATTCCAGGTTCAGAACGCCTGCAACCTGAAATTGTGGTCGTCAACGATAGCGAGCTAGAACTCTACAAGGAAAAAAAGGGCGCGACGGTGGGCGATAGTCGCATTCTCGATCCCTTTGATGCTGGCCGATCTTGGTCGGTAGAAGCCTTGCGCGGCCCAGAAGGTTTGCGGCGCTGGAGTAATGACGATGTAGTGCCTCGCGACGGCGATGTGTTTCAGGAACGGCTTTATTGCATACGCTGGGTCAATGCCCGGGGTGAACGCCGCTACGCCGCCCCCGATGCCGCCGATCTCTCACGGGAAACGAAGGTTTTGCAACTGCTGCACGAACGCTTTGCAGAGTGGCAACGAGAGGGGTTTATTCCGTCGAAGGCGATTGTGAGCGGTTACAATACCGAACAGCCTCTTCGCGAGCGCGGTTGGACACACTGGCATCATTTGTTTACGCCGAGACAGCTGTTGACGCACGGACTGCTAGCGGAGATCAGCGCAAATGTAGCGAAGTTGAAAGTAGCAAAAGTAGGGTGCTTGCTGGGGCTCGGCAATCTAAGCAACTGGAACTCACGCTTAAGCAGTTGGTTGCAGCAAAAAGGGAACGAGAAGGGCAATAATACATTCTATAACCAATCACTGAATCCATTTTATAACTTCTCGGTTAGGCCAATGGTGAAAATCGGGCCAACATGGACTATTTTTGAGGAGGCTGTTGAACAAAGACGATATGGAAGTTCTCATGTCGAATTGAGTGATGCTCGCGATCTCCGCGAAACTTGCGACTTCTGGATCACCGATCCGCCCTACGCTGACGCTGTCAACTACCACGAACTCGGTGACTTCTTTCTTGCGTGGTATGACAAGCAACTAACTCAAGTATTCACCAATTGGATTACCGACGCCCGCGCCGAACTTGCGGTGCGCGGTGATGGGGAAGACTTCCGCCGTAGCATGGTGGAAATTTACCAGAATCTCGCCCGCCACATGACCGACAACGGCATGCAGATGGTCATGTTCACCCACCAAGACCCAGCGGTGTGGGCTGACCTCGGCATGATTCTCTGGGCCGCTGGCTTGAAAGCCACTGCCGCGTGGACAATCAGCACCGAGACAGATGCGGCAGGTTTTAAAAAAGGCAATTATGTGCAAGGCACGGTGTGCCTCGTGCTGCGCAAGCGCCAAGGCCGCTCGGATGGCGACATCTCGGACATCACTGCCATGGTCGAGGACGAGGTGAAGCGCCAGATCGCCTCCATGCAGGCCTTGGACGAGGAGGGCGAGCCGAATTTCAACGATGCCGACTACAACCTCGCGGCCTACGCCTCCGCGCTCAAAGTGCTCACGCAATTTGCCAGCCTCAACGGGCAGGATGTGGAGCATGAGGTCTTCGCCGTCCGCGCCAAGACCGAGAAAAGCGAATTCCAGAAAGTGATCGAACGCGCGCTTGGCATTGCATGTGAGATTTTAGTTCCGCGCGGATTGGAGTCCGTATGGCGCAACCTCGAGCAGGTCGAGCGCTATTACCTCCGCGCCCTCGACATCGAAAGCCGTGGCGAGCGCCGCAAGGGCATGTATGAGGAGTTGGCCCGTGGATTTGGGGTCACCGACATCAAACCCCTCCTCAAAGCCGACAAAGCGAACGGCGCGCGGATGTTCACCGCGTCGGGATTCGGAAAAACCCTGTTGGGAGCCAACTCTGGAACACCCGCTCGCGGCCGTCGGGCTGCCAGCCAGCACGACTTTGCCAACACCCCGCTCCGCCATTTGCTTTTCGCCGTGAAAGAAACCGCCGCCAGCGCCGAGACCTCGCCCGAGTCCGGCCGCCAATACCTGCGGGACGCCTTCGGCACAGCCTATTGGGGCCACCGCGAGCGGTTCGTGAAGCTCCTCGACTGGCTCGCCCTGCTTGGCAACACGAGCGATATGCCGGATTGGGCAAAGGACTCCGAAGCCGCCCGCATTCTCGCCGGCCGCCTTCGCAACGACGAGGCGTGATGCTCCAGCGCCATTCCAGCAGGCAAAACCGCTTGGACCAATCGGTCCTAAACGAACGCCTGCGCGGCGCTGCCTCCTACGACCGCATCGCCGGGTATTTCCGTTCCAGTCTCTTCGAGGTCGCTGGCGAAGCGCTTCAAAGCATCACCGGCAAGGTGCGGATCATCTGCAACTCGGATATCGATCCCCTCGACATGGCCACGGCCGCCGCCGCCCAAGCCGCCCTGCGTAAAAGCTGGTGCGCGGGTGCGCCCGAGTCCGCTCCGCCGGCGGCCCTGCCACGCTACAAGGCGCTCTACGAAGCCCTCACCAACGGCAAACTCGAGGTGCGCGTCCTCCCCGATGCCGCCTTCGGCCTCATCCATGGCAAAGCGGGTGTGATCCGCCGCCCGGATGGCACAGCCACCGCCTTCCTCGGGAGCGTGAACGAAAGCTCGAGCGCGTGGAAAATGAACTATGAGCTTCTGTGGGAGGATTTCTCGCCCGAAGCAGTGGCCTGGGTGCAGGAGGAGTTCAACGCACTCTGGAACGACACCCGCGCGATGGACCTCTCGGTGTGCCCGTTCGTCCAGCAGGACATCGAGCGCATCATCGGCCGCAAGGTTGTCGATCCCGAGGCATGGACATCCCCGGACGCAGGCGAAGTCGCTGCCAGTGCCGCCGTGGAAACGCCCGTGTATCGCCGCGAGCAAGGTCTCTGGCCGCATCAAAAGTATTTCGCCCGCTTGGCGCTGGAACGCCACCGACTCGGTGGAGCGCGGCTTGTGCTCGCCGATCAAGTCGGACTCGGCAAAACCATCCAACTCGCCATGGCCGCCCTGCTTATGGCGATCGAAGAACCGCAAGGAGGGCCGATCCTCGTCCTCGCTCCCAAGCCCCTGCTTCAACAATGGCAGGATGAACTCATGGAACTCCTGCTTCTTCCTTCGGCCCGCTGGACGGGACGTGCGTGGATCGATGAGCACGGTGTGGAACATCCCTCCGATGGCGTTCGCTCGTTTGGCCGCTGCCCCCGTCGCATCGGCTTGGTTTCACAGGGACTCGTTGTGCGAGGCAATCCGGACGCCATCGACCAACTCCTTTCCAAAAAATACACCTGCGTAATCGTGGACGAAGCCCACCGCGCCCGGAGGCGCAAGGTGCCCAAGGTCGATGACGGGCCCGATGAAATCGATAAGAAGGCCGAGCCCAACAAGCTCATGAAGTTCCTTCGCCAAATCGGCTCTCAAACCAAAAGCCTTCTCCTTGCCACAGCGACACCCGTGCAACTGCATCCGGTCGAGTCGTGGGATCTTCTTCACATTCTTTCGCACGGCAACGATGGCGTTCTCGGTGGTTGGACCCAATCCAGCCCGTGGTTTCGCCCGAGCCAATGTCTTGATATTGCTTGCGGCCATCAAAGCGTTCCCACCAACCTGCGTGAAGGCTGGGAGTTTGTTCGCGATCCCTTACCGGCCTCCGCCGAACATTCCGCATTACAGGCCATCCGGGCGCGCCTCGATGCGAAAGATAGTCGCTGGCAATTCCCTCCCGAGGCATTCGATAAACTCATTCCTGCAATCCGCAATGTGCAACTCGCCGGCGTCTTGCACGACTACGGACGCAATTTCAACCCTCTCCTCCGCTGTATCGTGCGCCGCACTCGGGGTTATCTGGAATCAACCATCAATCCCCATACTGGCGGGTATTATTTACCAAAGGTCGAGGTGCGCCTCTTTGGTGAGGATGCCGACGGTGCCTTGGCACTTGATGGCTACTTGCGCGACGCCTACCATGAAGCGGAGGTTTTTTGTGATCTCCTTAAACAAAGGGTGCAAGGGGCCGGATTTTTCAAAACCCTTCTACTGCGCCGCCTCGGAAGCTCGATCGAGGCAGGTCGCCGCACCGTTCGGAAGCTTCTCGGCTTGGACCCGGATACCGGTGAAGACGAAGAGGAGGAAGACGAAGAGCCTGAAAACGAAGAAGAGCGCGCTCCTCTCGCGCCGGATGATTTCAAAAACTTCACCGACCCCGAAAAACGCTCGCTCGCACGGTGTCTGCAACACCTCGACCAAGGCGGCAATCGCGATCCCAAGCTCGAGGCTGTGACGGATTATCTGCTCGGTGAACGCAGGGATGCTCTCGAACGCTGGGTCAACAAAGGCTGCATCCTTTTTTCGCAATACTACGATACCGCTCGTTGGTTCGGGGCCGAACTCGCCAAGCGTCCGGAGTTTTCAACCCTCGACATCGGCCTCTATGCAGGAAGCAACCGTTCGGGATTCTGGCGCGGCGGCGATTTCCAGCGGTGTGACCGCAACGACCTCAAGCAACGCGTCCGCGCCGGCGAGTTGACCCTACTTATCGGCACAGATGCCGCCTCCGAAGGTCTCAACCTCCAGCGTCTCGGCACACTCATCAACATCGACCTTCCATGGAACCCCACGCGCCTCGAACAGCGCAAGGGCCGCATCCAGCGTATCGGTCAAATCCGCTCGGAAGTATGGGTCGCCAACTTGCGCTACCGCGATTCAGTGGAAGACAAAGTCCATCGCGTCCTCGCCCAACGACTTGAAGCCATCCACAGGATATTCGGACAAATTCCCGACACCCTCGAGGATGTATGGGTGAAAATCGCCCAAAACGAAGAAGACGCCGCCCGCCAACTCATCGAACGCGCCGCCAACACCCGCAACCCCTTCGACGAGAAATACAGCAAAGTCGAAGACGCCGACTGGGAAACCTGCGCCACCGTCCTTAACCCCATCCGCGTCCGCGAGATTCTGAGCAGCCCGTGGTGAATCTTTTTTCTAACACCCAAAACAAGAACCCCAAAACCGATGAAAACAACCATCCCATTCGCAACCTTCGACCTTCAATCCCTCCTCAACACGGTGGCGGACTTTACCGACGCCGTGTGTGGCGAGGAGTTCCAAGCGGCAACCCTTGCAACCGAGGCAGAGCTTGATGAGCTTTTTGACCAGGATTGGAATATTTTACCTCGATTTCAGAGGGAAGAGCGCTTTCCTGAACTGGAGAAGAAATTGACACGTGGAGAAACCCTCGTTCTTGCCATTGCGTCACCTTATGTCGGCGAGCCAGTGGACTTTGTCGATGGGAGTAAATACAAGCTGGGCGAGGATGATTTCCTGGTTTGGAATCGCGACGATGTGGCGGCGTATGAACTGGCCGTGGTCGCGGATGACATGGCAATGGGCATCACGGAGGTAGTTCGTGGTGCGGATCTCCTGACCTCCACCTCGCGTCAAATTCTCCTCTACGAAGCCCTTGGTAGTCGTCCGCCTGCGTTTTTTCCTGTCCGCTCGTATGCGACAAAGAAGGTCGGCGACTCGCCAAGCGCTCGGGCGGACTTTCCATTCGCGAACTCCGTGAAGCTGGCAAAACCCCAGAGGAAATTTTGAGAATGGCTGGGCTAGGCTGAGAATAAACTGAGGATCAAAAAAGTGTGGAATGGCCCTAAGTTATTTTATACATCTGAAATAAAATGCACGCTGACTGCTGGCTGGAAAATTGTTGTTCCGGGGCCGAGAATGATCGCGGAGATAGTGGCCACCGGCAGTGCGCAGACAAGGCCACTGGAAGCAATCCACTTGTTGGAGGAGTCATCGACCTCTACCCGCCCGTGTTCAAGATAAATCGGAGTCCACCGATCCTTGGCGGGAGCGAGTGTTTCCAGTGGCGGGCATTAGGAAATCCTTCGCAGCCTCTCCGGCAGGGCGAGTAGATCGACCTTGGCGGAGTCGGGCCGCCAGGCGACCCGACCATCATCAAGAAGGCGGGTAATGATGCCGGAGGTCGAACCGCGCAGAGTTTGAACGCGGTCACCGGGTTCGAGTGTTGCGGATTGGCAGAGCGACTCCACAATGGAAATCGTCGAGTTCCGGTCGAGAACCCCGGCGACATAGTGAGCTACGGCAGAGACGACTTCGCGTCGGCGAATCGCGGGTAGATCGGCAAAAAGCGCACCGCAAATCGTGCGGGCAATATCCGCAAAGGTATTGCCATTGAAAAAGAGAAAAGGGGCCGCCCTGTGGAACTCCCGAAGCAGGTCGAATAGCTCTGTCAGGGTTTGGTCTGCGGCACGCTTTTCTTCCCAGCGGATCGCGCACGCCTTTTCAGCCTCTGAGTTAAAGCCGTGCTGCGCGAGACCTCCTTCGCACGCTGCTCGATTGGCACGGACAACAAGCTCCCACCTCCAGTTTTTGAGAAAAGCGGCTCGGGTTTGTAGCGGTCATTGTTCACCACCACCTCTTCCAGAAAATCCTTCTCTGTCAGGTGATCCAGCAGATCCAGACGAAGTTTCATTCATTGAACAAACTTGGGGAATCGAGGGAAATCAAGCGGGATTTTGCGTAGGGTGGGAAATATCCCGGCTAACCGGTCTGGAAAGAAACTCCCTGCGGCCGAAGGAAACGGGCTTGTCTTGCTGATACCAAGAGCCATCGAGGGCGCTGCCCGCCCTTCCCGAGGGTGATCATTTTCGTGACGCCACGAAAATGATGCCCGACTTCGTAACCCGTGGTCTTGCAGGACTCGATGGCTCGCTTGATGGCGGTGAGAAAATTCTCCCAGCGCACATACCCAAGCGGTTCCTGTAAATCCCGGGCGAACCAGAATTCCAAATCTGCCGCGTCTGGGTGGGTTTGGACCAGCGCGTCAAACTGGCTTTGCATCTGAAGAATGAGTTCCTTGTTCACAATTAGGAAGAATGACAGGGTTCGGAGGTTAAGTTTTTAGAGGTGACAAGACTTGAAAGGGGGTGAGCACTAATAATTGACATTTAATAAAGTGCAAAACGTTTTTAGTATAAAATATGCTGCTCAATTTGCATTGCATTTTCAATTCAGAAAGCATTTTTTTAACCACGGATGACCAAGATAGGCGCGGATAATAAGGAAGAAAAAGCTGGGTCAGCAAAGGGTCAGTCCCGCGTATTGACGCATTTTTTAGCCGAGTTTCCGAGTTGCCATACTTGTCTTGCTCTGAGGTGCTGATGCCGACGAGGACGTCGGCGTTCCGACCGAGAACTTTTCTCCGAGTCTTTGTGTCCGTGAGAGGCTTGTCAGAGGGTCAGTAGTATGGCGAAGGCCGCAGGATATTGAGGATTTTTCCATCCTTACGAAGATTCAAGAGGGTCGTGCGAAGAAGCTGCTCAGGGTGATGCTTGTCATCAAATGCCCAAAGGCTCTTTTCATTAGAAAAACAAACGAGATGCGTGAACGTACGCCAATTATTCGAATAACGTGAACGAATGCACGGAAACTGGATTAATAATATTTAAATCTGCCCTTAACGAAGCTCCAATCGCGGTCCCTCGCCGGGACGCCACGGGTTCACCGAGAAGCTCGAATCCTCGATGAGGGACTTCCACTCGCGGCACATCGTGCACACGGCGAGGATATCGAGTCCGAGATGGTGGGGGCCAAAAGGCTCCACGTTGCCGAGTCCGAGCGAGAAAAGCCGGACGGCAGGAAAAAGCCGCCGCCCATCGGTTGGGTGATGCGGGCGCGCGTGTTGTTTTTTCAAATGCACAAAAGCTCCGGCAATTTGAATGAGGCCTTTGAAATACAAGTGATTCGCGTCACGACAATCCAGCCACAGATGCTCCAGCACATCGTGGGCCTCATAATAGTCGCCGGCATTGAAGCAGTGAAAGTAGCCCTCATAGCACGGGTGAAAATAACCGGTCTGCCCTTCCAATGTCTTCACGAAAGCCGCGACGCGCGCGTGTTTGCTCATGGCTTGGCAGGGCGTCCGAGCTTGAGCCCCTCGATTGTAGCGGCATCGAGCTTCCCTGTCGGACGCCGCTTATTGGCGGTCTGCCAGTCTTTGATTGCGGTCGAAAGGGCCTCACTTGGGAGACCGTTGTGCGTCCCACCATAGAAGCCCAACGTGGCCAAGTTTGCCTGTGCCTGACGGATCGCAGCTACCTGCGCTTCCGAGCCTGAGCGGGCCAGCGGGCCACCCGAAAAAAGCCCGCCTATTGCCGTGTAGGAAGGGGCGGGTACAGCTTTATCGA
>CAYRTN010000025.1:0-14433 GCA_964427235.1 uncultured Chthoniobacter sp.
GATGGCACTTCGTTCCACTTCGGATTCTGGTCTGCGAAGCCGGTGTAGAGTTTTTGGAAAATCTCAGGCTTGAGGGCGGCCTGCATTTCGTTGCGGATTTCCTCGAGGCTCGGCCAGATATCCTTCAAGAAAACATCAACGCCGTCTTTGTCTTTGGCGATCGGATCGTTGGTGAGGTCGATGTCCACGCGGCCGGCGAGCGCGTAGGCGACGACGAGCGGGGGCGACATGAGGAAGTTGGCCCGGATGTTTTGGTGAATGCGGGCCTCGAAGTTGCGGTTACCCGAGAGGACGGCGGCGGTAACGAGATCATTCTCCACGATGGCGGATTCGATCTCGGGAGCGAGCGGACCGGAGTTGCCGATGCAGGTCGTGCAGCCGTAGCCGACGATCTGGAATCCGAGTTGGTCGAGGTAGGGCTGGAGGCCGGTGGTCTCGAGATAGTCCTTCACCACGCGAGAACCGGGTGCGAGGGATGTCTTCACCGCGGGATCGACGCGGAGGCCGCGGCTGGCGGCTTTTTTCGCGAGGAGTCCGGCGCCGATCATGACGCTTGGGTTGCTGGTGTTTGTGCAGCTTGTGATAGCGGCAATCAGGACCGAGCCGTTGCGGAGATGGAGGTCGCCTTTGGCGTGGGCGGCGGTGATGGCATCAGGGGTCGGGCGGTCATTGACCATCTCGGCCTCATCAGCGCTTTGCGCGCCGTTGCGTTTAACGGAGGCCGAGCGGCCCAGATCCGTTGGCGCTTTGCCGTATCCACCATCAGCAACGGATTTCGTGAGCAGGCTGTTGAAGGTATTTTTGAGATCAGGAACATTAATGCGATCTTGCGGGCGCTTCGGACCAGCTACGCTAGGCTGGACGGCCGAGAGATCAATGTCGATGTCCACGCTGTATTCGATGTCCCCTTTTTTCGGCATGCCGAAGAGGTTTTGCGCCTTGAAATAGTTTTCGAACGCGCGGCATTGTTCCGGCGTGCGGCCGGTGGCAGCGAGGTAGTTGACAGATTCCGCATCGACGGGGAAGAAGCCCATCGTGGCGCCGTATTCGGGAGCCATATTTGCGATCGTAGCGCGGTCAGTGAGCGGGAGTGTGGCTGCACCTTCGCCGTAGAATTCCACAAATTTTCCAACCACCTTCGCGGCACGGAGAAGCTGCGTAACA
The DNA here is from genome assembly GCA_964427235.1 of uncultured Chthoniobacter sp. Taxonomy (GTDB): domain Bacteria; phylum Verrucomicrobiota; class Verrucomicrobiia; order Chthoniobacterales; family Terrimicrobiaceae; genus UBA967. The sequence continues at coordinate 1,165 of CAYRTN010000025.1, forward strand.
TGGAGCGCGAGGTCGGTCGCGGTGACGCCTTCGCGAAGCTTATTCGTGAGGTTCACGCCGACAACTTCCGGCGTGAGGAAGTACACAGGCTGGCCGAGCATTCCCGCCTCGGCTTCGATGCCGCCAACGCCCCAACCAACGATACCCAGACCATTGATCATGGTCGTGTGGGAATCAGTGCCAACGAGCGTATCGGGGTAGTAGATCGAGCCGTTTGCATCTGGAGCCGAAAGCACACCCTTCGCGAGATACTCGAGGTTCACTTGGTGAACGATGCCGATGCCGGGAGGCACGACGCCGAAGGTTTGGAAAGCTTGCTGGCCCCATTTGAGGAACTGATAACGCTCACGGTTGCGCTTGAATTCCATGTCCAGATTCAACTGGAGGGCTTGGGCCGAACCATAGAAATCCACCTGCACCGAGTGGTCTACAACGAGATCCACGGGCACGAGGGGCTCGATGATAGCAGGATTGCCGCCGAGGCCTTTCACTGCGGTGCGCATGGCGGCGAGGTCCACTAAAAGGGGCACGCCGGTGAAGTCCTGAAGCACGATGCGGGCGACAACAAATGGGATTTCTTCCTGAGCTGGGGCCTTGGCTTTCCAGTTCGCGAGCGTTTCGACATCGCGGGCCTGAACCTTTTTTCCGTCGCAGTTGCGAAGCACGGATTCCAGGACGATGCGGATGCTGACTGGGAGTTTGGAGATCGGACCGACGCCAGCCTCTTCGAGAGCAGGGAGCGAGTGGAGGAACGAGGCGGATTTACTACCGGAGTCGAAGGAACGCAGGGTATTGAATGGCGATGTCATGGTTTAATTAAGTATCTGAAACATATTTCGGGGTCCGTGGGCAATAGTGATTGATGGCGAACGATCGCTAGCGCAGCGGGTTTCGGCAAAAAGCGAACGCGATATCCGCTAGGGAGGCTCATTAATGGGAGGCCATCCGAAACGGCCACTTCAGCAACCTGATCACAAAGCCGATTGATCCGGCAATGAGAGCCATGGGAATCCTCCCCAAACGAATGAGCGGCAAAAAAGCTGACTTGATGGCGGGAACTTTGGAGTAAAGAAGCGAGAGGGCCACAATGATCACGATCCCAATAAATTTCTGCCAGGTGCTCACGTGCACCGGACCGGGCAGTATCTGAAGCCCACTGTGCGGATCGCTCAACAACTCGTAAACGAGAATGAAACCGACATAACCGATCAATAGGAATGCTGTGTGCTCCAAAATTGGGTATTTTTCGATGAGTCTAATGCAGGCTCCGGCAACGAACCGCAGCGCCAGAATGCCAATAAAAACGCCCGTGCAGACGACCCAAAGCTTCGGGCTCATCGCCACCGCTGCCACCACGTTGTCCACACTCAGACTCAGATCCATGATTTCGATGGCGATGATCGTGCCCCAGAAACCCCGCTCGCGGTGGTGGCTTTTGGGGCCGTTCTTTTCCGATTCCGCATCATGAAAGTGACTGCACATCAGATAAACAAGATAGGCCGCACCGCAGATTTTGAGCCATGGGTTCTCGATGATCCATGCCGCAAAGGCGAGGCATAACCCGCGAAAAAGATAGGCGCCAATGATGCCAAATTTTAGCGCGAGATATTTTTGCTTTCCAGGCAGATGGCTGGCCATGGCGGCGATGGCTAGGGCATTGTCCACGCTCAACAGTCCCTCGATGATGATCAGCGAGACAATCACAGGCAGGGCCTCAACTATCGCGGCGGACGTGGGCAAGGGCAAACTGGAAAGAAACTCGAATGTCGTGGCAACCATGGAAATAAAAATGGACTCTAGCTATTGAGCGACGTTTGACAAACCCCTCGTGCAGGATTTACCCTTCTGATTTCTGATGCGAAGCTCGACATCACTTCTATAGCCTAAGGTGCAGAGGTCTCAACAGGCTCGATGACGATCAACTCGCTGGCGAAAGGGGTATTCCCCCATAGAGGAGTGACCGCGGCCTTAAGGCCGCGTTTTTGAAAGATGCCGAGCAGTTCTCTGCGGATGGGAAAATTGATCGCCCCGCCACGAATCCATCCTGAGATTCGCGTCCAGAACTCTTGCATCAGCGTTAAGGCATACCTCAATCCAACCCCTTTGAAAGCGGTCCGAATCAGCACCAACGATCCCGCATCGGCGGCATCCGCGAGACGTTCGAGCATTTTTCTCTGATCAGCTGGTTTCAGATAATGAAGGACATCGACCAGAAAAACGGTAGCCCCTGCGGGAATGGGGGTATTGAGGGCATCGTTGACTTCAAAGGCCACTTCTTCGAAGCCAAAGTAGCGCATCGTTTCTAAAGCTTTATTGATTTTCCAAATCGACGGATCTGCCCCTCGGTAGGGAAATGGTATACCCGCTGCGCGCATGGATATCCCGAGAAGGCCTAGTCCGCAGCCGATATCGAGAACAGGTCTCCCTCGGTTAATAATAATTTTCCAAGCAGTTTTGAAAACAGGATCCCACGCCAACTTTCCCGCGATGTAGCCCTGAAGCCACTTCGAGCGGGTGTAAGCTTGGGCGATTTGCTTGTTTGAAAAGGATGTGGCCATGTCACCGGTTGATATCGAAAAGAATCTTCTCACGGATCGGCGCGGCCGCAACAGCCTCTTCTCCGAGCGGGATTGTTCCTGATGTTGATCGCGCTATGGTGGCCGCCGCGAGTCCGGCGGCCTGCCCCACTGCAAGACAGGTTCCAATGACACGTAGAGCCCCTTGGGCTTGATGGCTGGCGGAAATGCAGCGTCCAGCCATGAGCAGATTGTCGAAATCTTTCGAAATAAGAGCCCTCAAAGGAATGCCGCATGGTTTGCTTTTTTGGGGAGTTTTCAGCTTCGGGCCACGGACTGTTTCCCTCAACTCGATCGGCCAGGCGGACCGGCAAACGGCATCATCAAATTCGGCGCCATCGAGAATGTCATTTTCTGTGAGGCAATAGCGACCCGTAACCCGGCGACTCGCACGCGCAGATGTATAGCCGGGGGACGCCGTGACGTGACATTTTTCAAACCCCGCCACGGATGAGCGAAGATACGTTTCCAACTGCGATGCCAACTGGCAACCAAGAATCTGGAGACGTGTGAGGCATTCCGGATTCAAGGGACTATAATGGTCTCCCTCCGCTTCCAGATCAATAGTCACGGGCGCCTGATCAGGGAGGCAGGTCGGACGCATGACGGCAGCCGCGAGTAGAGGGTCGAGTTCCCCGCTCCGAATGCCTTCCACAATCTTTCGTGAAAAGATGAGCCGCGATTTATCGTCGATAGACTCCATGGAAACGTCCCCAATCGAAAAAACATAAGCCGGACGCTGGAGTTCCACTGGATCGGCCTCCTCGTAGTCCGCTCCAGCAAGAAAAGAGAGCGTCGCATCTCTGCTGGCATCCACAAAAACAGCCGCACGGATCGGCTCGGGATGGGTATCTATCTCGACCGATTCAATCACACCTTCATTCGACGAGACAGCTCGCAGTGTCGATTCGGTTACTACCGTAAGACATTTTTCCTTCCCGCAAAGACGGCTGCATTGGAGAGAGAAAAGCTGAGGTTCTTGCACAAGCACGTCCACCCGATTCATTCTCACAGGCCCCATAGCAGCCTCGGTCTTGAGGAGTCTTTCGGTGAACTCCAACGCCAATCCTCCGTTGGCCGGGTGGGGAACCACGTCCCCGCTGATCAAATAAAGCCCGCTGATGCTGTGAACAAGGTCCTGCGAGATGTTGCCGCCCAACTCGCCGCCGCGAACGATCAGAAGCGTCTCGAGTCCCTCGCGTGCGCAAGCAATAGCAGCTGCAACGCCTCCTGAGCCGCCACCCACGATGACAGCATCATACTCGGATTTAACGGGGATTTGTTCCTGGGTTTGCACGATGATTTTCGATGTTGTTCTGGCGAAGCGCCCGCATATTGATCAAAGATAATGTGGATGGCAACCAACCGACTTCCAATCTTTAAAAAATCCGACCCCTTGTCGGATTCCGATTGGAGTATGCCGCCAGCGCAATTGGGGCGCATGGAATCACTCCACCAGCAGGCCGCCCAACTCTCATTTATTGGGCGCTGTATTGGACTCATCGCCTCCCTTTACTTTCGCAAGTCTAAAGAGGACTCCGATTTCGCTGTTCGCGACGCCCGGGATCGTGTTCGCGATGACTCCTGTTGCTATTTGGAGTCCCTTTCCCGGGAGGGACTCGTTCACTATGAGTTCCAGGGCTTCGAGGATGTTGCCACATGGAGCCACTCCTTGATCTGCGCGAATCACCCCTCGATACTCGACGCGATCGCCCTCTTTTCAAAAATCCCCCAGGTCGACTGCGTGGTCGGAAAAAACCCTCTCCGCGATCCCCTGTTTTCCTATACAGCACGCATGGCGAATTACATTCCGGGTGAGCCTGCGATCTCGATGGTAAAGGAATGCCGTCGACGCCTCGAGAATGGTGCAAATGTGATTATTTTTCCCGAAGGCACGCGCACCTCGTCCGGCGCACTCAACCCCTTCCACGATGGCTTTGCCCTAGCGGCAATGAAAGCGGGGGCCAACATCCGACCCGTTTTCATTGAGTGCAACTCTCTCTTTTTATCTAAAGGATTCTCCTTTTTTAAAGCCGCCCCTGGGCCTATTCGTTACCGCCTTTCGACAGCGGACATCTTTCGTGCGGCAAGCGGCGAGAACGCACGCGATTTCTCGAAAAGAATCGAGAGTTACTTCCGCCGCCGCTTGCGCCGCGATGGCAACAGGATTTTGAGGGATCGCACCCCCGACGAACCATGAGCAGATGGAGCTATTGGAAGGCCCTCGCTGGATATCTGATTATCTGGCCTTCGGTTCTCCGCAACTGCCGATACTTTGGCCCGGTTCAAACCTCTTTCCCCACCCCAAAAAAAGAGGTTTGGCTGACGATTGATGATGGTCCAGATCCGCGCCAAACACCGCAAATCCTCGACGTTTTAGCCAGCGAGGGCGTGTCAGCCACATTCTTTGTGATCGGCACACAAGCCCTCACTCATGCCCCACTCACCAAGCGCATTTTTGAAGAAGGTCACGATATCCAAAATCACTCGCACACGCATCCCTCCGCCACCTTCTGGGCGGTCGGGTATCGCCGCGTTCGGCAAGAACTGATGCGCTGCTCGGAAAGCATCACCGAGATAACAGGCTCCGCGCCCACGAGGTTCCGCGCCCCGGTCGGCATGGCGAACCCTTTCGTCCATCTCGCTGCGGCCGAACTTGGTCTTCGCGTTACCGGCTGGTCGGCCACTGGGCATGACGGTATCCGGCACGACCCTTCCCGCGTTGTCTCCAAAATCCGGCACGGCATCCGCCCCGGCGGCATCATCCTACTTCACCAAAGCCATCTCCCCTCGCTTGCTGAGGGAGAGCGGGCTTGCACACTCAAAAAGCTTGTGACTACCCTTAAGAGTGATGGTTACCAATTCAGCAACATGCGGGAGGATTTTCGAGCTTAACTCCGCTCCAATCGCGCTCCTATCTCCGAGTCTCTGAACGATGCAACCGAAAGAACAAGCCACAGTTGAATCTCTTCGCTCCCTACTTGCGGAGAATGTGATGCTCAAAATCGATGCGTCCTCGATCGCTGAAGATACCCCGCTTTTCGGCGCCGAAGGAGTTGGGTTGGATTCTCTGGATGCGCTCCAAATCATTATTTCCGTCGAAAAAAAATACGGCATTAGTATTGGCGATGCCTCGACCGCAAAGGATGCCCTACAGAGCCTGGGCGTGCTCAGCGACTGGATCAATCGCCGTCTCGCCACCAACGCCTAAGTGGTCTCTCGGAACCATGATCGCCGACCTGCCCAATAGCGAAACGCGCGATGTGGTCATCATCGGCGGCGGCCCAGCGGGATCTGTCGCAGGAACCTATCTCGCCCGCGCCGGCATGCGTCCGCTCATTTTGGAAAAGGAAAAGTTCCCCCGCTTTATTATAGGCGAATCCCTCCTGCCCTATGGCAACGATATCCTCAAAGAGCTCGGCGTCTGGCCTGAGTTGGAGAAGGCCGGGTTCATCAAAAAATATGGAGCGGATTTTTCCACGGGATTCACCGAGCGCTTCAATCGCTATTGGTTCCGTCAAGCTCTGGATGCGCGCTACGAACACACTTTCCAAGTCGATCGCGCCGCTTTTGATGACATCCTACTCCGAAATGCGAAGCAGGCCGGCTGCGAGGTCATCGAGAACGCCAACGTTACCGCCCTCGCCCGCAGCGGCAGCGACAAGGTCACTGTCTCCTATGAGGGAACGAATGGACGCACATCGCTCACCGCAAGTTGGCTGATCGACGCCAGCGGGCGCAACGGAGTTGCCGGGCGGTTTTTGGACATCCCAAAACATCCCACGCGCGCGAGAAAAATGGTCGCCTTATACGGCCATTTCCAAGGAGTCCATCGCAACAGCGGAGAGGCGGCAGGGCACACGGTGATCGTGCGTTTCAAGTCGGGGTGGTGCTGGCTCATTCCTCTGGCTGAAGGCAAAACATCCGTTGGCATCGTCATTCCGGCGGAGTCTCTGCGTGAAGCCCAAGGAGATTTGAAAAATGTGTTCGACCAGTGTGTGGCATCGCACCCGGATCTCAAGGAGCGGATGTGCCGCGCAGAAGCGCTCATGACCCTCCGAGCGACCACGGATTACAGTTGGAGGTTCGAATCATTTGCCTCCGGCAGGGTTCTTCTCACGGGTGATGCCGCCGGATTTGTGGATCCCATTTTTTCCTCAGGGGTCATGCTGGCAATGAAATCCGCGCGCCTCGCCGCGAATACCATCCTCGCAGCGCGGAACCGCCCGCGCGGACTCGATCAAAGAGAGTGCCTCAAATACACGACGGAGATTGCAGGGTGGATGCACTTATATAGCCGCATTATTCACTCATTCTACGAGCGCTCGGGATTTGAGATTTTCATGCATCCTCTCTCCTACTTCCAGATCCCGCGAAGCATCGGCTACTTGGTGGGCGGCAGAATGGACCTTCCAATCGCTCAACGCCTCCGCCTCTCCGCGTTCCGCCTCCTCTGCACGCTCCAGCGATTCGTTAATCTCGCTCCACCCATTCGCTCTCTTAGATAAGACAGGACTCTGGCAATGCGAATTCTCATTTCGGTAACCTTGATCTTGGCAGCCTTGTTTTTCGTGATCCGGCGGAACCCATCCCGCGATTATCGGAACGCCCGATTTTACAAGGTTCTCTACACGCCTTGGGGCTTCCAGTTGGCAATCTTCATGCGCCGTCTCCTCGGCTTAGGATTGGGCAAGTGGCTTTCGGCGTCCCTCGGGTTCGGGTATGCGATCTCGCATCCCTCGACTCTGCGCGAAATCCGCAGGAACATCGCCCTCCTCGATCCCTCCCGCGCGACCAAGTCTCATGCCGTGCGACTCTGTATTCATCAGGCCCACAACTTCGGCGAATATGCTGATCTATGGGTCAATGAACCTGAATCGATTCTAAAAAAACTGGGAGAAAAACTCGGCATCGACCACATCAGGCAAGCTCACAGCCTAGGCAAAGGATGTATTTTGGTAACGGGGCATCTTGGATTTTTTGAACTAGGCGGTCTCGTGATGTCCCGCATGGGCTTCCCTATTACTACCCTCACGCTTCCGGAACCAAGCCCCACTCTCACACAATGGCGCGCCGATTTCCGGCAACGCTGGGGTGTAAATACCGTTGTCGTTGGAGGTGACGCCTTTTCCGCCGTCGAAATCTCACGCGTCCTCGGCAAGGGCGACATTGTCGCGCTTCTCGCGGATCGTCCGTTCGATGACAATGCCGTCATGGTTGATCTCCCCCATGGCAGGATTCCCTTCTCAACAGCTCCGGTCCTACTTTCCTTGCTCTCAGGGGCCCCCATCGTTCCTGTAGGCATCACCCGCGAGCCTGCCGGAACTTTCCGCATTGAGGCCCGACCAGCCATCTCCCCACGCTGGATGCCGGAGGGTCGCGATGCCACCATCGCTTTTTACACCCGCCAACTCGCACAGGAACACCTTGTCCCTATGTTCATGCGCCATCCCGAACAGTGGATGCACTTTTCCCGTCTTCAAAAATGATTAAGCCACATACGCCCCACGGACCCGGATTCCGATTTTTGGATACCTTTCGCATCGAGGATCAATGCGGCATCGGCGAGTGGCACCTCGCTCCGACGCTTTGGTTTTTTAAAGATCACTTTCCCGGCAACCCCCTCGCCCCTGCGGCACTCTTGCTGGAATTTGCCGCCCAGACCGCTGGCGCGCTTTGGATGGCTGGAGCGGACTCCCCAGACAGCCCGCTTTTTGTCGCGGCGATTGACGCCATGCGGATTCAAGGACCAGCCATTCCCGGCGAAACCCTCACCTCAAAAATCCAACTCGTGAGAGAATTGGGAACCCTAGCCCAATTCGAATTCGAGGTCGGCGTGGGGGCTCGTCCGGTCGCCCGCGGTCGCATCACCCTCAGCCGCTTGGTGGCATCCGCGTGAATTCGGGTTTCCTGCCTCATCATCCCCTCGCTAGTATTCCAATCGTGAATTTGAGGGAGGATATCGTTATTACAGGTTGGGGTTGCGTATCGCCATTGGGCGGGGATGCGGCATCGACTTGGACTGCTCTGGTCTCCGGACAGGAGGCACGTGGGCCGATCACGGCTATTCCCGTGGATGGCTGCCGCGTTACTCACGGAGCAGAGGCCGCTCTGCCCGCTTTGGATTGGATTTTTAAAAAAGAAGTCAGCCGCCTGAGTCGCGCATCGCGTTTGGCTCTGCCCGCCGCGCGGGAGGCGATGGCGGATGCGGGCATTCTAGATCCTTCGGGACAGAGTCGCTTTTCGAGGCTGGAGATGAGCTTGAGTACGACCGCCTGCGGGATGGAATTTGGGGAGGCTTTTCTGCGAGGCCTGTGGAGCTCGAACCCGCGCCATCAGACAGCCCGCATGTCGAGATATCCGGCGCAGCAGCAAATCTCCGACTTGCAGCAGCACCTTGGTTTTACGGGACCTTCCATGATTGTGTCGAATGCCTGCGCCAGCGGAGCGAACGCGATCGGCCATGCCGGGGATCTCATTCGCGGGGGATTCGCTGATATCGTTTTGACGGGTGGTTTTGAAGCGCTTTGCGAACTGGTTTTCTGCGGCTTCGATGCCCTCCAAGCCATGGATCCTGAGGTTTGCCGACCCTTCGATCTCCATCGCCGAGGACTCATGCTTGGCGAGGGGGCTGCCTTTCTTGTCATGGAAAGCGCCGCCCATGCGGCAAAGCGCGGCGCCACCGTGAAGGGGCGCCTAGTGGGGTACGGACACACCACAGATCAATTCCACATCACTCAACCCGACCCGTCTGGATTGCCGCTCGCCACAGCGATTCGCATCGCCCTAGACCGCTCGGGCCTTGCGCCATCCGACATCGGCTACATCAATGCCCATGGGACTGGAACCCCCTTCAATGATGGCACCGAAGTGGCGGCATTCGCCTCTGTTTTTGCCCCCGACATCCACGATCTGGCCATCAGTTCCACCAAAGCCGCGATCGGCCACACGCTCGGCGCGGCCGGGGCGCTCGAGGCTGTCTTTTGCCTGAAATCCCTAGAGACCGGCTTCCTACCCCCACAAATCAACACCATCAATCCCGTTCCGGAACTCCTTGACCGCTTAGCCAAACCTGGCAACCGCCTCACCAAAAAAGCCGTTTTGAGCGTGAACCTGGGTTTCGGCGGCTCCAATGCCGCTGTGATTTTCACCCCCGCATGAAAAATCCCATTTCGATACTTTCTGTTGGCGTCTCCTCTCCCGGAGGCGCGACTCCGCAGGTTCTTTCGGATACCTCGTCTTGGCCGTTCCGGCCCGTGGAGGAAGTCATTCCGGGTCGCGGTGTGCGGGACGTCAGCACCATCGATTTGTCCGCCGAGCCGGTCAACCGCTGGCGGTTGCGTCCGCGTCTCCGCCGGGCGAGTCCGCTTTCCCACCACCTCATCGAAGCGGTCGCTCAAACCCTCGAAGCCCGTCCCGAAATCGATCCCGCCCGCGTCGGCATCGTTGGCGCGTTTTTTTTGGGATGCCTCATCTATTCCGTCAAGTTCTACAAAGGCCTCACGAGGGATGGACGCCGCTTCGCCAGTCCGGTTCTTTTTCCGGAGACCGTAGCCAACACCCCGCTCAGCCATGTCGTGGCGGAACTCGGTATCGGTGGACCCGTTTACTCGCAAGTGGGCGACACCTCTGGCTGGATCTCGGCGATTCGCACAGCCAGCGTCTGGTTGCAAAATGGCGACGTCGATCATGTGATTGTTGCCGGAGCCGAGGAGTTCGACGTCCATGAGCTGGATGGCTTTCATTCCGTTCGCTGGTTTGACGATGCCTTCCCCTTTTTGCTGGCCGAGGGCGCTGGAGCCATTCTGCTCGGACGCGAAAACAAAAACTCTATCGCCCGCATCACCTCGATTGCCGATGGATATAGCTTCCGCACGCGAAGCCAAGGCCGGCAGGCCGCGTCGGATTGCATGGCTACCTTTGCCCCCCATCTTCCCGTTGCAGACACCGCTACAAGCTGGATCACTCCGTTCGCAGCCGAAGCGACAGCGGACCGCCCATCCATTTCAATCCATTGCGGTCCTAAGGTCGAAGCCTTCACCGCTTCCTGTGCTTGGAATACCATTTCCGCAGCCCGCTTGATCGAAAATCAGACTCTCAGCTCGATCGTTGTTCCAGCTTGGGGGCTTTCTCAGCAGATCGGCGCGCTCGCCCTAGCCTAGCCGGATAGCAGGAGCACTAGGATTTGCGCCGCAATGATGCGTAGCAGCATGGTAAGAGGGTAAATCGTGGCATAGGCCACTGCCGGATAATCCGATTTCGTCATCGTATTAGCAAACGTGAGAGCCGGCGGGTCTGTCATGCTTCCCGAGAAAAGGCCGCAGAGCACAACAAAATTTGTTTTCAGCACCATGCGAGCAAAAATGCCGACAGTAAGCAGCGGCACAAGCGTGATCGCGAGCGCCCCCGCTAACCAGACGATCCCATCCCGACTGAGCAAAGTGGGAACAAAGTGCTCCCCCGCCTTAAGCCCGACACAGGCCAGAAAAAGAATGATACCCATCTCGCGCAGAGCCGTATTTGCAGTGGAGGGCATATACCAAACGAAGGGACCAACTTTCCCAATGCGGGCGAGAAGAATAGCAATCACTAAGGGCCCTCCGGCCAATCCCAGCTTCACCGGAACGGGCAGGCCAGGGAAATAAACAGGCACCAAACCCGCCACCACTCCAAAAAATATCCCAAGAAAAAACGGGATGAACTCCGTCTGATTTAGGGCGATCTGGGAGTTGCCAAGCACATCCGCCGCCTTAGCTATATTCTCCTCGTCACCGACAATGTGAAGCGAGTCGCCAAACTGCAACTTCAACTCGGGTGCGGCCGCGATCTCCACATTCGCACGCAACACTCGAGTGATCGTGACCCCGTAGATGGAATCCAGTCCGAGGTCCGCGATGGATTTTCCGAGCGCCTCCTTGCGCGTCACCACCACCCGTCGGAATGCCACGCGCCCGTGCGCTCGCATGAGATCCATCGCGCTCTCGGTGCCTACGATCAGCCGAAAGGCCTCAAGGTGCTTAGTCGTTCCGATAGCCAAAATGCAGTCTCCCTTGTGCAGTACGGTCTCCTCGTTGGCAGGTTCGACTAGGCGCGCATGGACCTGCTTGATCCGCGAAACGGCGACCGCCATTTCGCGCCGCCCCGGCACATCAGCCAACCTCAATCCATCAAGATTCGGGTTTTCCACCACGATATTGAGACGCACAAGGGGATCTAAGCCCTTCAACCGCTCAGCCCGAAATTCCGCTGACTCTTTCTCCGCATCGATTCGAAAAATCCACTTCATGAAAACCATGGAAAAAATAATCCCAAAAACTCCCACCGGATAGCCCACGGCATACGCCAACGCGGGCAGAGAGGCGTCGAGCGATGGATTGCGCATATGATTCACGATTTCCACAGTCTGTTGCACAGCCCCCAACGCCGGCGTATTCGTCGTAGCCCCGCTGAATAGACCCGCCGCAGCAGACGATCCGATACCAGCCACCCAAGCAAAACCCATCGTCACAAACGCACCGAGCATCACGATCCCTGCCCCCAAGGCATTGAGCTTTATCCCACTATCCCGAAGCGATGCAAAAAAACTCGGTCCAAGCTGGAGTCCGATAGTGAAGACAAAAAGAATAAGCCCGAATTCCTGCACGAAATCCAATATCCCTCGGTCCACTTTGACTCCGAAGTGCCCGGCTACGAGCCCCGCAAAAAGCACCCCCGCTATGCCAATCCCAACCCCTCGCACTTTCAAAGTCGAAAGCGACAACCCGCAAACAGCCACAGCGGATAAAATCAGAACCGCCCATGCGATCGGCTGGGTTTCGGAAATGGGAACGAGGAAGCTCAAGCCGGACTACCTACTCCCTCACAGCCTCCAACATCAAGGTAGGTCAAGTGCGAAGCTGCCTCCGCTAACCCAGAACGGAAGCGCTAAAATGACGAAATACAATCCAACCGCAGCTAAGGCGATTTAGTGTCCAGAGCGGAGTTTGATAGGGCCGGCGTTCTCGGCGTTGCTCAGCTTCGACCAGAGCGATCCGTAGAGAGCTACGACGACAAAGCAGGCGAGTGGCACGATGAATCCGGTGGACATATCGGTCTGGTCGGCAATGTGGCCCATGAGTTTGGGCATGATCGCTCCGCCCATTATGGCCATTACGATATAAGAAGAGGCCCCCTTGGCGCGACTTCCAAGGCCATGAATGCCTAGCGAGAAAATGGTCGGAAACATGATGGACATGAAAAGATAGGTAAGGAAAAGCGCGCCTGCAGAAAGCCAACCGAGCTTCAGAAACACAGCGAGGCTGCAAAGGCCCGCGAGTGTGGCGAAGACAGCCAGCACTTTGTGAGCGGGAAACTTCTTGAGCAAGGCGGCTCCGATGATGCGACCGGCAAGGAAGCAAACAAAGCCGACTGAAGCGAGGCTGGAAGCGCCTTTGTCGCTGAGGCCCAAAAGGCCGTTTTTGTGAATCTCAAACCAACCACCAAAAGAACCCGTGCTCCAAGACTGAGGAACGGCGGGGATTTGCGAGGTCATGTAGTTAATGAAATAAGCGAAGATGCCGCACTGGGCCGCAACGTAAAAAAATTGGGTCAACGTGGCACCCGAAAAATGCGGATGGCTCCAGATGCTGTTATTTTTAATTTGGCTGCTTTTGAGAATAAGGACACCGGTTCCTAGTGCGGCAAAGAGGCCCGA
>CAYRTN010000026.1:0-14369 GCA_964427235.1 uncultured Chthoniobacter sp.
AAAAAGGAGTCAACGACCCGACCGGATTTGCTTTGGCGGATCTTCTTCTGGGTATCGGCGCCTCGCAGGAAATTGAAAAATCGCCCGCTGCAGTCAAATGCGGGGTCTGCGGATTCACTCAAGCGGATTTCAAAAAAACCGGACGCCTTGGTTGCAGTCACTGCTACGAAGTCTTTGCCGAAGGCATCGAGCCGATGCTTAAAAACATGCACAAAGGAACCACGCACACAGGCAAGGCCCCCGTCGCCTATCGCGCGGCAAGGGTTCATGGAGAAAAAATCAAATCTCTTCAAGCCAACCTGAGCAAAGCGATTGAATCCGAAGAATTCGAACTCGCGGCCAACTTGCGCGACCAAATCAAACAAGTGGAGGCCGAGTTGCCCAAATGAAGTTCTCTCGCATTATCGCAAATAGCGGTGAGTGGCTCTCCGGCGACGGACCGAATCGCCAGATCGTTGTCAGCAGTCGCGTTCGCCTAGCTCGGAACCTGAGCAAAAAACCCTTTCCAGGATGGGCCAAAAAAGCAGAGCGCCTCGAGGTGGTAAAGCAGGTGAAAGATGCCGTCGAGCATTTGCCAGAGATGGCGGAATCCTATTCCGAGAACCTAGAGACCCTTTCTTCTTTGGAAAAGCAAGTGCTCGTCGAGCGGCATTTGATCAGTCGCGAGCACGCAGCGAAGGGTGTCGGTAGCGCCGTTGTGATGAATGCGCCGCAGTCCCTCAGCGTCATGATCAACGAGGAGGACCACCTTCGCATGCAAGCGATCTGCTGTGGGCTCCAGTTGGATAAAGTTTACGAAATGATCAACCGCGTGGATAGCGAGTTGGAAGAAGTTTTGGATTTTGCCTTCGACGCCCGTCTCGGCTACCTCACCGCTTGCCCATCCAATGTGGGAACGGGAATGCGGGCGTCTGCGATGCTTCACCTTCCGGGGTTGGTGATGAGCGACCAAATCAACAAAATCATCAATTCCGTCAATAAAATCGGCCTCGCTGTTCGCGGTTTGCATGGGGAGGGGACTGAAGCCATGGGCAACCTGTTCCAAGTTTCCAACCAAACGACCCTGGGTGAGGCTGAGGAGGAAATCATTGGCAGGTTGAACCGCGTGATCGAGCAGATCATCGAGCACGAACAAAATGCCCGCGCTCTTCTGGCTCAGCGCAAACCGATCACTCTTCACGATCAAGTCGGCCGCGCTTACGGATTACTCTCGCAAGCTTATTCGATGAGCTCCAAGGAAGCCCTCAATCTTCTTTCGATTATCAAGCTGGGCATTGATCTTTGCGTTTTTCCTGACGCTCATCGCTTTCCGATTGACGAGCTTTTCATAGAAACTCAACCGGCCCATCTCCAAAAGGGCGCGCAAACGCAAAAAATGTCCTCCGAAGAAAGGGACGCCTTGCGCGCAACGATAATCCGCGCCAAGTTGCTACAGGTTCCGCAGCCGGATATCGACAGACTTAAAATTCCAACCCCTGCCACCAACGAAAAAAAATGATGAACAACTTCACTCCACGGGCACAGCAAGTGCTCGCTCTGGCCCGCAAAGAAGCTGATAGGTTCAACCACAACTACGTGGGAACCGAGCATCTTCTTCTCGGCCTCATCAAACTCGGCCAAGGTGTGGCTGTTAATGTTCTCCAAAAGATGGGCCTCGACCTCGAGACCGTTCGCATGGAGGTCGAAAAGCAGGTCGGTTCCGGCCCAGAGACGAAGATGGTAGGGAATATTCCTTACACCCCTCGCGTGAAAAAAGTTCTCGCCCTTGCCGGGAAGGAAGCCAAAAGCCTTCAGCATTCCTACGTGGGCACCGAGCACGTTCTTTTAGGTCTTTTGCGCGAAGGCGAGGGAGTTGCAGCTAAGGTTCTCAAAACTCTGGAAGTCGACATTGAGCGGACCCGCAATGAGATACTCAGGGAGCTTGATCCCAATTTTGCGCCAGAAGAAGAGGGCGATACCATGCCTGCGGAGGGAGCTCCATCGAGCCGCCGCGAGGGGAAAACTCCCGCACTCAAATCCTTCGGTCGCGACCTCACCGAGCAGGCTCGCAAAGGCGAACTGGACCCCGTCATCGGTCGTGCAGACGAGATCGAGCGCATCATTCAAATCCTCTGCCGCCGTACCAAAAATAACCCTGTCCTCATCGGTGAAGCTGGTGTTGGCAAAACAGCGATCGCAGAGGGCCTCGCTCAAGAAATCGTCTCCGGCAATGTCCCTGAGCTTCTCCATGACAAACGAGTCATCACGCTCGACCTTGCTCTCATGGTCGCGGGAACGAAGTATCGCGGACAGTTTGAAGAGCGCATCAAGGCTGTGATGGACGAGATCCGTCGGAATAAAAACGTGATCCTTTTCATTGATGAGCTTCACACGATCGTGGGTGCGGGTTCCGCCGAGGGAGCCATGGACGCCTCAAATATCATCAAGCCTGCCCTCAGTCGCGGCGAGTTGCAGTGCATTGGAGCCACAACCCTCAACGAGTATCGCAAATACATCGAGAAGGATGCCGCTCTGGAACGCCGCTTCCAACAGGTGAAAGTTGAGGCACCGACGGTCGATCAAACGATCCAGATCCTCATGGGAGTCCGTCCGAAATACGAAGCCCATCACAAGGCCCGGTTCCTTGATGAATCCCTCGAAGCTGCGGCCAAGCTTTCTGACCGCTACCTCACTGGTCGTTTCCTGCCCGACAAGGCGATTGACCTCATGGATGAGGCTGGATCACGCGCCCGCATCGGAGCCATGACCCGTCCGCCGAACATTAAGGAGATCGAGGCCGAAATCGAGACCATCCGACTCGACAAAGAAGGCGCCATCAAATCTCAGGATTTCGAGAAAGCCGCCGCCCTCCGCGATTCCGAAAAGCATGCGAAGGACAAGCTCGATAGCGTTCTAGCTGCCTGGCGCACCAATAAAGAAGAGAAGGAAGTCATCGTCACTGCCGATGAGATTATGCAGGTCCTTTCTAAGTGGACCGGTGTGCCTCTCTCTCGCATCGAGCAACAAGAGACAGCGAAGCTCCTCGCCATGGAGAGCGAGCTCGAGACGAAGGTCATCGGACAAAACGAAGCCGTTGTTGCGATCAGCAAGGCCCTTCGCCGTTCCCGCGCTGATCTCAAAGATCCCAAGCGTCCGATTGGTTCGTTCATTTTCCTTGGACCGACAGGTGTTGGAAAAACCTTCCTCGCCCGTACGCTCGCGGAATTCATGTTCGGCACGGCTGATTCTCTCATCCAGATCGACATGAGTGAATACATGGAGAAATTCACGGCCTCCCGCCTCATTGGATCACCTCCCGGCTACATCGGCTACGAAGAGGGTGGTCAGTTGAGCGAAGCCGTTCGCCGCAAGCCTTACTCGGTTGTGCTTTTTGATGAGATCGAAAAGGCCCACCCTGACGTCATGCACCTTCTCCTTCAAATCTTGGAGGAAGGAAAAATCACCGATTCCCTCGGTCGCAAAATCGACTTCCGGAATACGATCATCATCATGACTTCGAATGTCGGAGCCGAATTGATCAAAAAGCAAACGTCGCTCGGTTTCGGGGCCCCCGCCCACTCCGAAAACTACGATGTTATGCGCGAGAAAATCCTCGAGGAATCCAAGCGCGTCTTCAAGCCCGAGTTCCTCAACCGCCTAGACGACCTCATTGTCTTCCATACTCTCAAAAAGGACGATCTCGTTAAAATCGTGGATCTGGAAATGAAGAAAGTGATCGAGCGCGTTAAGCTCAAGGACATCCATCTCACGCTGGATGCCACGGCGATGGAGTTTCTTATCACCAAGGGATACGACCCAACGTATGGGGCACGTCCGATGCGTCGTGCGGTCGAGCGTTACATCGAAGATCCCATGGCCGAAGAAGTTCTGCGTGGTCACATCAAGCCAGGTGATACTGTTGCTGTCCAAAAGGATGGTGAGAAACTGGGCTTTGTCATCACCCATTCCAAACAAGAGGAAACTCCCACCGAGTCGACGGCTGGATAGTCGCGCAAATACGAATTGCGTCTCCAAGCGTGGACAACGTGTCCACGCTTGAGATTTTTCACATTCTGGCATAAATGAATAGGAATATGGTCAAAAAATCTCCCCTCCGAAGCACCTGTCTGGCCTTATTTTTGCTATCGGCGATACCTCTCTGTGCCTTCGCGGGCGCGGCGGGTTCTGTCCTTTTGGCACTCCAAACAATCCAGTCCCAACCTTACGCGAAGGACGCCCGCATTGTGGAAATCAAAGGCGAAAGAGGCGATCCCTTCCCAAGCGAGTGGTCTGTCTTGCTCGCCGATGCGACGGCACGTGGCGGTGTGCGTGAAGTTGGTATTGCCAACGGAATCATCACTTCCGAGCGGACCCCGTTGCGTGGATTCACGGAGGTTGCCAATTTGCCCGTCATCGAACGAGCCCAATTGGGGGTGGACGGGGACTCTATTTTTCAGGCCGCCCAAGCGGAAGCGACTGCGGGTCGTGTCGGATTCCATTGGCTTGATTACACATTGCAGGTTCCACCGAACTCCACGGGGCCCATCTGGACGGTCAAGCTCTATGACAATATGGGGACGACTGTGGGGACCATGGGGATTTCCGCCGAAACCGGTGCTGTCGCAGTGCCCCTGAAGTTGGCTGAAGGTGTCAAAAGTGAGAGTGACACAAAGAAGGTGGGGGGGCTTGTGGGCAAAGTCTCTGACATCGCTACGGGAACCGCTCAGAAAACTCAAGATACCACGCTGCGTATTATTGGTAATGTTCAGGAGTTTTTGATTGGTGAAAGAACGATCGGTCCGGGAGCAGATAAGTAGGATTTTGTTGAGTTAGGGCTGGTTTTTTGCTTCCTGCCTCGGTAGACGTATCGGTCATGAATCTACGTTCAAATGCCAGACTTCTTCTTGGTGTGGCGATCCTCTTCACGTCCTGCAAAAAACCCACCCCGACGGAAGTTCCGCCTGTGTCGGTGACAGTGACGCCAGTGATCGCGCAAGACGTGACGGCAACCAATGAGTGGGTCGGCCTGATGGATGGATATAAGAATGCGAATATCCAAGCCCAGGTCACCGGATATTTACTCACGCAGAACTACAAGGAAGGCTCGAGGGTCAAGCAAGGTGAGGTTCTTTTTACCATCGATCCGCGCCCTTTTGAAGCCGCTCTAGCCCAATCGCAGGCCACCTATGCCAGCGCCGTGGCTAGGGCCCAGTTGCAACAAATCACCCTCCAACGCCAGACGCAACTCTTCCAGACAAAGGTCATCAGCGAGCAGGAATACCAGACTTCCTATCAGGATACCCAAGCCTCGCTTGCGAATGTCGCAGCCTGTCAGGCAGCGGTGCAATCCGCCCAAGTCAATCTCGGCTACTGCACGATCTTAGCTCCATTTGATGGGGTGGTCGGTATCGCTAATGCCCAGATCGGCGACCTCGTTGGGCCAGGCGGTCGCACTAGTCTGCTCACCCAAGCTTCGCAGCTCGACCCCATGAAGTTGAATTTCTTCATCACCGAGGCGGAGTATTTGAATGCGGCACCCCTCCTGCAAAAGCTGCAGAATACGTTGACAAACGACAATACCGCTAAGCTCAAACTCAAGTTGGCTAATGGGCAGGATTACCCGGAGCTTGGCAAATTCGAATTCTACAACCGCGAGGTGAATGCATCCACCGGAACCATTCAAATCACAGCCTTGTTTGCGAATCCCAACGGAACCCTTCGCCCAGGACTGTTCGCGCTCGTGACCGCTCCAGTGGCAGAAATCAAGAATGCGCTCCTCATTCCACAGAAGTCCAAAGTCGAGATGCAGGGCAACTTCTACGTTGGCTTGCTTCAGCCCGACAATACGGTGAAGGCCGTGCCTGTGAAACTCGGCCCGACTCAAGGCCAGATGCAGGTGGTCTTTGGTCAGCTCAAGGCGGGCGATCAAGTCGTAGTCGATGGAATTGAAAAAGCCCGTCCGGGAGTGAAGGTGGTAGCGAAACCCTATGAGGAGCCTATGCCCGCAGCCTCGAATGCCCAGTCAAAGTCGGTCGCTCCGACTACTGAGGCTACACCCGCCCCCACCGCCACGCCTGCAGCGCCAGAAACGAAGTAATTCTCATGTCCAACTTCTTTATCCGTCGGCCGATTGTCGCGATGGTCATCGCGATTATCACAGTGATTATCGGTCTGGTCTCAATGGCTGGGCTGCCAGTTGCGCAATTTCCCAATATCGTTCCGCCTCAGATTCAGGTTCAGACGACCTATGTCGGGGCAGACGCCGTCACAGTCGAGCAATCGGTAGCCACCCCGATCGAGCAGCAAATGAGCGGAGTCGAGGGCATGGAGTACATGTATTCCATCAATGCGAACTCGGGCATCATGAACCTGAATGTCATTTTCGGCACAGATACCGTGCCGACGACGGATCAGATTCTGGCCCAAATGCGCCAGACGCAGGCGGCATCTCAGCTTCCTAGCGATGTTCGCAACTACGGCGTCACCGTCGAGCAGGCTCTCTCCTCTCCGCTCGGTGTTTTTGTGCTCTATTCCCCGGACGGGCAATTCGACCCGACCTTTCTGGCGAACTACGCCTACATCAATATCAATGACCCGCTCACGCGCATTCCGGGCATCGGAAGCGTGAGTATTTTCGGCGCAGGCCAATACGCCATGCGCATTTGGGTGAAACCGGATCGTCTCGCTACCCTCAAAATCACCGTCCCTGAAGTCATCAGCGCAGTCAGCGCGCAAAACAAGGTCAATCCCGCCGGCCAAATTGGCTCGGAGCCTGCTCCTGCGGGCCAGGTTTTCACTTTTACGGTGACTACGACAAGCCGACTCACAACAACGGAGGAGTTTGAAAATATCGTTATCCGCGCCGATGCCGATGGATCCATCGTCCGGGTGAAGGACGTCGCTAGCGTCGAATTGGGCGGTCAGGTTTACAATATTCGCGGTCGTTTCAATGGCAAGAATGCGGCCATTGTGGCGGTCTACCAGCTTCCTGGTTCGAATGCGGTGGATTCGATGAAACAGGTTCGTGCTTTCTTTGAGAGTCAGGCGAAGGTTTTCCCAGCCGGATTGCAATACGAGGTCGCGCTGGATACGACCCTAGCCATCACGGATGGCATGAAGGAAATCGTGAAGACCCTCTTCGAGGCGATGGTGCTCGTGATTCTAGTCGTGTTCATCTTTCTCCAGGGTTGGCGCGCCACGCTCATTCCGCTTATCGCCGTTCCAGTCTCCCTCATTGGCACATTCGCACTGTTCCCGATGTTGGGCTTCAGCATCAATACGCTTTCGCTATTCGGCATGGTACTGGCGATCGGTCTCGTGGTCGATGACGCCATCGTGGTGGTGGAGGCGATTGAGTCCCACATCGAGGAGGGGCTTTCACCTCGGGATGCAGCATTTAAGGCCATGTCGCAGGTTTCCGGGCCAGTTGTTGCCATCGCACTCATCCTTTCGGCGGTATTTATTCCGACTATTTTCATTCCCGGCATCACGGGAGCGATGTATCAGCAGTTCGCCGTCACTATGGCCGTCTCGGTCTTGATTTCCGCTTTCAACGCCCTCTCGCTTAGCCCTGCTTTGGGCGCTCTCCTGCTACGTCCGCGAACACAGACCCGAGGCCCACTAGGAATCTTTTTCCGAGGCTTCAACCGTTTCTTTGACTCCGCGACGAAGGGCTATGTCACGATCTGTCGTGGGTTGATCCGCAAGATCGCCATCACCATCTTGCTTCTTGTTTTTCTCTCACTTGCGGCGGGTGGAATCGGTGGCACGATGCCGACGGCCTTTATTCCAGAAGAGGATCAAGGTTACCTTTTCGGTGTTGTTCAGCTTCCTCGAGCCGCTTCACTCCAGCAAACTTCCGAAGCCTCGGAACAAGTCGAATCAATCCTTCTCAAAACCCCCGGAGTCAAATACGCGACATCGATCATCGGGTTCAACCTCCTTAGTAATGTTACGAGTACCTACACAGGCTTTTTCTTCATCACACTTGAGGACTGGGCAGATCGAAAATCCCCCGATCTCCAGGTCGATGCCATTCAGGCAAAAATCAACCGCGAGCTTTCACAACTCGCCCGTCCGTCAGCGGCCTTTGCCTTTCCTCCTCCCGCGATTCCAGGCATCGGAACGGCTGGTGGTGTCACCTTCATGCTGGAGGATCGCTCTGGAGGTTCGGTGAGTTTTATCGCCACCAACACCCAGAAGTTCATGGAAGCGGCGCGCAAACGCCCCGAGTTGACCAATCTTTTCACCACTTCGCTCTGGGATGTTCCCCAGATCAAACTCGAGGTAGATGAAGCTCAGGCAATGATCCAAGGCGTCAGCCTCAATGAGGCCTACCAGACGGTTCAAACCTTCCTTGGCGGATATTTTGTGAATTACTTCAACCGCTTCGGCCTCCAATGGCAGGTTTACATCCAAGCTGATGGCGAATACCGCACCGATGTCGAAAATCTCGGTCTTTTCTACATCACGAATATCAACAAGGACCCCGTGCCAGTGAGTTCGTTTATTAAGGTGAAGGAGTCCTTTGGTCCCGAGTTCACGATGCGTTATAACATGTTCCGGTGTTCCCAGATCAATGCCGCTGTCACCCCGGGATACTCGACTGCCCAAGCCATGAAGGCGCTTGAGGAAGTCTTCGCTGAGAGCATGCCGCAGGGAATGGGGTTTGATTATTTTGGTATGTCTTACCAAGAAAATCAGGCCGCGAAGGGGATTCCGCCTTCCGCGATTTTTGCGCTCTCGCTGTTATTCGTTTTTCTGATTCTCGCCGCGCAATACGAGAGTTGGACACTTCCATTCAGCGTTCTTTTCACAACGCCGGTCGCGGTTTTTGGAGCCTTTCTGGGTCTCTCGATACGGGGAATGCAAAACAATCTCTACGCTCAGATCGGCCTCGTGATGCTCATTGGCCTCTCTGCCAAAAATGCCATTCTCATTGTTGAGTTCGCGAAGGACGAATATGAAAAGGGCAAGTCGCTCATTGAGGCCACGCTGACCGGTGCCAAGTTGCGCCTGCGTCCGATCCTCATGACGGCTTTTGCCTTTATTCTCGGTACTCTACCCTTGGCGATGGCGTCGGGTTCGGGATCTGTGAGTCGGAGAATCCTCGGCACAACTGTCATCGGAGGAATGTTGGCAGCGACGTTCCTGTCCCTCTTTTTGATTCCCGCCTGCTTCTATCTCGTCGAGAAATTTATGGCGGGTGGTCGCACCGAAGAAGCACCAAAGGAACCGGAATCCCCTAGCAAAGGATAAAATGACCACGCTCGCAGAACGGGCGCTTCGTGGGCGGAGAGTGCTTTTAGCAGGTATTTTCCTCAATGCTCTCTTGGCTGTCATCAAGATCACTGCTGGTTGGTTCGGCCATGCGGATGCACTCATCGCTGACGGAGTGGAATCGACGTTGGATGTTTTCAGCTCAACCATGATCTGGCTCGCGCTCAAATACGCGGAGCGTCCCCCGGACGAAACCCACCCCTACGGTCACGGGAAAGTGGAATCCTTGGCCGGCGTTGCTGGAGCCCTCCTATTGCTGGGAGCCGGTGTGGCTGTGGCCATAAATAGCCTCAAAGAAATAGTCTATGGCACCCCCGACCGACCGGTTCCTGCCGGATATACGCTCGGTGTCCTTTTGTTTGTCGTGGTCGTCAAGGAAACCCTCTTTCGCGTCTCGCATGCGCGGAGTCGGGAGGTAAAAAGCCGAGCCCTCGAAGCCGATGCTTGGCATCACCGCTCGGATGCCCTCACGTCACTTTCCGCCGTGGTGGGTATTCTGGTGTGTTTGTTCGGAGGGGCTGCGTTTGTGAGTGCTGACGACTGGGCCGCCCTCTTTTCGTGCGTCATCATCGCTTGGAATGGCATCCTCATGCTTAAGGGGTCGCTAGGCGAATTGATGGACGAGCAAGCGCCGCAAGCGGTGATTGCTAAAATTCTGGAGTCCGCGCGGGCAGTCGAGGGGGTCGAGAGTGTGGAAAAATGCCGCGTCCGCAAAAGCGGCCTTACCTTGATCGCCGACCTCCATGTTCGTGTGCACGGTGACATGAGCGTCGCCAGCGGACACTTCATCTCTCATCTGGTGAAAGACGCTCTCATGGCTGGGGGACATCACCTCAGTGATGTCACAGTCCATATCGAGCCAACTAAAGAGATATAAATCTTTCTGGTGAGGATCGACGGTGCTGTTCGGTGCCCCATCCTTTAGTGTTTTTGGATATAAAGTTGGTAGAGGGGAAAATTGGGAAGGATGCGGAGCTTTTGCGAGTAGATCGTTGTGAAAGCGTCGATGGCGGACTTGGGCAGTAGCAGGGGGTTTTCTGTTCCTGGGCGCATGGGTGACCAGATGTAGTCGTCGAAGGCAATAACACCACCAGGCTTGAGAAGTTGGAATGCCAGTACGGCATCACTCAGCACGTCTGCGGCTTGGTGGCTGGCATCGACACTGATGAAGTCAAATGGCTCCGTATTTTCTGCAACCAAGCGGCAGAGTTGGTCAAGGGAAAGCCCTTGGCGGATAACGACTTGGGCGCTTGATCCGACAGAGGCTATGTTATCTTCAAACTGCTTCTTCAGCCCACCGAGTTCCATACTTTTGTGCTCGATACCGCCTTCGAAACTGTCGATCGCCATGATTGTAGATTCTGGGGTTTTGCAGAAGTTTTCGAGCAGCCAGCATGTTGAGCGTCCTTCGAAGACGCCAATCTCAAGGATGCGGAGGTTCGGTGTTTTTTTAGTGAGTTGGGTAAGAATATGAGACCAGCTAGGTATGCTTCGACTGAACCAGTCTTGAGTGAAAGTGGGTGAAAGCTTTTTTGACATAATTTACAGGATTTTCAGGAACGGGAAGGCTGCAGGCAGAGAAAGGAGATTTGCAAGCTTGTGAAGGATTGAGAAGAAGAATCGCAGTTTGCAATTTGCCTCAAAAGCTTGGCCACCCCAGTTGGTTGTCTGGAGCAGGGAAGGACGCATTCGTCTGAATGCAGAAAGCTGATAGCAGCCGCACGCACGCTTAAAAAAGTCAGGTTCAGGAAGTGTGAGTGTCGTTAATTATGCCCTGCTGCATTTAGACAAGATACTCTAATCGAAACAGGGTGATCCGTTCCAAGCTTACACTCAAAAGGCTTATTTGCCTTGTTATCCGAGGGCGAGTTGGGCCGTAGAAATTTCGAGGATCTCGTTCGTGATACTGGCCTGGCGGGCCGTGTTGTATTCGAGGGTGAGGTCTTTGACCAAATTCTTTGCGTTGTCCGTGGCGCTCTTCATCGCGACCATTCGAGCGCTTTGCTCTGAGGCACGCGAGGTGAGTTGGGCCTGATAGACGATGTAATGGATGTAGGAGGGGAGGATCGCATCCAAAACAGCGGAGGCTGATGGCTCAAACTCGATGCCGCTTTCAACCGGTTCGGATGGCTCGTAGTTACTTTTGATGCCGACTTCTTCGAGACAGGTGAGAGGCAGGATCGGGAGTGCGGTTGGCACTTGCGATAGCGTATTGACGAAGCGTGGGAAGAGGATGGTCACCTTATCCACACTGCCATCGAGGAATTTCTCTCGGCAGAATCGCGAGATTTGTTTGGATTTTGCAAACGTCGGGCGTTCTTCCAATGGAAAATCGGCGATCATGTTGCGGCCAGTGCGGGCAAGGAATTGAACTCCTTTACGGCCAATAGCCACAAATTGAGTGGTCTTGGCGTTAAACGTACCCACTTCGCGGAGGACGTTCGTATTGAGGCCACCGCAAAGTCCTTTATCGCTCGTCATGAGAATGACGAGTTCGTTTTTGACTTCCCGTTGCTCGAGGAGCGGGTGGGTGGAAGGGTCAATGTTGTCGCGAAGGGAAACGATCACACGATTCAAAAGCATCGCGTAGTCGCGGCCGCTGAGCGCTGCCTGTTGGGCTTTGCGCATTTTGGATGCCGCCACCATCTGCATGGCTTTGGTGATCTGCGAAGTGTTTTTGACCGACTTGATGCGTCGGCGGATCTCTCTAAGGTTGGCCATGGTAGATCAACGATTAAAGGCCTTGAAATCTTCGAGTGCGGCAGTGAGTTCTTTTTCCACTTCCTCATCGAACTGGCGTTTCTTGCCAAGTTTTTCAAGGATGCTGGATTTGCGGGTGGAAATGAATTCCACGAATTTATTCTGAGTTTCCTTGACCTTATCGACGGCGATTGGATCAAAGAGACCTTTTTGCATAGCCCAGAGGACGGTGGCCTGCATCTCGACCGAGATGGGGTTGTATTGGGCTTGCTTGAAGAGTTCCACGATACGGGCGCCACGCTCGAGTGTGGACTTCGTGCGGGCATCGAGGTCGGATCCGAACTGGGCGAATGCAGCCAACTCGCGGTATTGAGCAAGGTCACCCTTGATCTTGCCGGCAACTTGCTTCATGGCCTTGATTTGAGCGGCGGAACCGACGCGGGAAACCGACAGACCGACTGAGATGGCGGGACGGATGCCTTGGTAGAACAAATCGGTTTCCAAGTAAATCTGACCGTCCGTGATGGAGATGACGTTCGTCGGGATGTAGGCGGACACGTCGCCGGCTTGGGTCTCAATGATCGGCAGGGCTGTGAGCGAGCCATTTCCACAATCCTCAGCAAGACGAGCGGAGCGCTCGAGCAAGCGGCTGTGGAGATAGAACACGTCGCCAGGGTAAGCTTCGCGGCCGGATGGGCGCTTGAGCAAGAGCGAGATCTGGCGGTAAGCAAACGCATGCTTCGTGAGATCGTCGAATACGATAAGGGCATCCATGCCGTTATCCATGAACCATTCACCCATGGCTGCGCCGGAGAAGGGAGCGATGTATTGGTCGGCGGCGGAATCTGACGCCGTTGCTGCAACAATGATGGTGTATTTGAGAGCGTCGTTCTTTTCGAGAGCGGTGACCACGCGGGCGATGTTCGCGTTCTTTTGGCCTACAGCGACGTAGATCGAGTAAATCGGGCGGAAATTTGGGTCGCCACTTTCTTCAGCAGCGCGGTTGATTTTCGCTTGGTTGATCATCGTGTCGAGGGCGATCGTTGTTTTGCCGGTCGCACGGTCACCGATGATGAGTTCACGTTGTCCACGCCCTACAGGAATCATCGCGTCGATGCTCATGATGCCAGTTTGAACGGGTTGGCTTACGCTGCGGCGTTTGATGATGCCGGGCGCAATTTTTTCCACGGGGTAGTTGGTTGTTCCAGCGATTGGGCCTTTGCCGTCAATCGGGCGACCGAGGGAATCCATCACGCGGCCGAGGAGTCCTTTTCCAACGGGAACCTGCAAGAGGCGACCAGTGGTTTTGACTTCGTCACCTTCACGGATCTTGGTGAAATCGCCGAGGATGATCGCGCCCACTTCGGTTTCTTCCAAGTTGAGGGCAAGGCCGGTGATTCCGCCTGGGAATTCGAGCATTTCGTTGAGTTTGACATCACTCAAGCCTTCGATGCGGGCGATGCCGTCGCCGATTTCACGGACGGTACCGACATTCGTTTGTTTGGCTGAGTTGCTTTTGATGGCGCTGATTTTTGATTCGAGTTCGAGGACGATGTTGCTCATGAGTCTTAGGAATTAGGATTGTTTGATTGCTTCGAGACGGGATTTGATGCTGCCGTCCCAGACATTGCTGCCGAGTTGAATGCGGAGTCCGCCGATGAGATCGGGGGTGTGATGGAATTCTGCCGTGATGCGGCCGAATTTTTCTGTGAGGCTGGCTTGGATCTCGCGGGCCTTGATTTCCGTGAGTGGGGAGGCGCTTTGAATTTTGGCGTGGTGCTTGGAGACTTCTAAACGCACCAACCGAGCAAGAAACTTTAGCATTTGAATGTAGTTCCTCGGTTTTTTGCTGGCGATTTCGTCAAAGATGGATCTCAAACGATTCTCGTCGAGGCGACCATCGACATGGGCCATCTCGAAAAGGTCTTTGGATTGGCGGCGTGCTTCCCGGCTCAGTTTCATGTTAGGATATTAAGCGGCGAGTTGATTGGTCGTCTCGCTGGCGAGGCGTTCTTGGTCAGCGGGAGTGAGAATCTTGCCCACAACTTTCGATGTGGTATTCACGACCAAGTTCACCATTTCTTTTTTCACTTCGGCGACCATGCGGGCCTGATCGAGTTCCACAGTCTCACGGGCTTTAACGAGAATGTTCTCTGCGTCACGGACAGCCTGTTGGATGTGTTTTTGAGATTGGGAGTCGCTGGCGAGACGGCCTTCTTCGATGATGCGTTGAGCATCGGCATTCGCTTTGCGAAGGATCTCTTGGCAGCGGGCTTCGGACTCGGCGAGTTGCTTTTTGATTTTCGCTGCGTTCGCTTGGCCTTCCTCGATGGTGCGCCGACGCTCTTCAAAAATGGCGATCACAGGAGCAAAAGCGAACTTTTTGAGGATCATGTAGACGATAAGAAATA
>CAYRTN010000027.1:0-13982 GCA_964427235.1 uncultured Chthoniobacter sp.
GCGGCTTCAATGTTGGTCTGAAGGATGGTCTTTTCCATATCCTTCGATCCCTTGTTGCGGCCTGTATTGACGTCCACCGCAATCATAGCTTCAGTCTCGTCGATGACAATGTAGCCACCGCATGGAAGCCAAACCTGACGGTGAAACGCGGCCTCGATCTGCGCCTTAACGCCGAAACACTCAAAGATCGGCTGGGCGCCAGTGTAGTGTTGGATAGATTTTTTTGCTCGTTTCGAAATCTGACCGACGATGTGCTGCATGCGTTCAACCGCCTTGGCATCGTCCACAATGATGGCGTCCACTTCATCGGTGAGAAAGTCGCGAACGGTCCGCTCGATGAGATCAGGTTCTTCAAAGAGACAGGCCGGGGAGGATTTTTCCTGGAGGCCTTTCTGCACCTGCGTCCATTGGTCTACAAGGATGCTCAAATCGCGCACAAAATAGCGGGCGCGTTGGCCAGCTCCGACGGTCCGCATAATCACGCCCATTCCCTCTGGCACATCGAGACTGCGAAGGATCTTGCGAAGACGATCACGTTCCTTGGGATCCTCGATTTTACGCGAGATGCCGAACTGATCATTGAATGGCATCAGGACGAGGTAGCGACCAGCGAGGCTGATGTCCGTCGTGATGCGTGGGCCTTTATTGCTGATCGGACCTTTTTTGACCTGAACGAGGATGTCCGATCCAACGGGGTAGATATTCGGCACATCTTTATGGGTGATGCGTGGGGCTTTTTTCTTCGAATTTTCGCCAGCCCGATTGATCGTTTCGATGCCACTGTCGAGTGCTGCTGGGATGGCATCCCAGAATTGAAGGAAGGCATTTTTCTCGAATCCGATATCAACGAACATCGCCTTGATGCCAGGTTCGATATTGCGAACCTTGCCCTTGTAAATGCTGCCGACGATATTGCGATCGGTCTCACGTTCGATGGTGTATTCCTCGAGTCGGTTATTCTCGAGTAGAGCGACCCGCTTTTCGAGCTTCTCGCTACTGACAACCAGTTTGATGCCGGTCGATTTCTTGCCGAGGCCTAAGATTTTTTTCACTGTTTCTAACATTAATTTTATGAGGTTTTGTGCAAATGGAGTTGCACGATTGGATGGGCTCATCTGTTCTTTGGTTTTTCGGGTTTTGGCTTCTGGTTTGCACCATCAACCGCGGCCTTCCTGCCACTGATGAGATTGAAAATATTTTGGATTGGGTTGGTTCGGGGACTGGGTGTGGGGGTTGGTTCGGGTTTGGGAGGAGCTTGTTTGGGTTGAGGTGAGTTATTGACACGGCCACGAGCATCGGCGTCCTCACGAACGCTGGGAGTGGCAGGGGGACGGCTTTCCTGCGCTTCGGCAGAAGGATTCTCGGCGACTTCGGCGTCTTCGGAGAGTTTATTCGCAGCGGGGACCTCGCGGCCAAAATCCATGCTTTCAGTGAAAAGAAAATTACCCTTAGCCGGCTCAAGTGAGGCGAGTGTAACATCCTCTCCGTTTTTGTAGGCATATATTTCCTTGAGGATTTTTGCGGCGATGGGAGCGGAGACTCCGCCCCCGGACTTGGCACCTTGAACGAAAATCACCACCACGTACTCAGGGTCATCAAAAGGCGCAAAGGAGATGAACCATGTGTGGTTGTCTTTTTTGCCCGAACGCCAGAACTGAGCTGTACCGGTCTTGCCTGCGGTGACCATATTTTCGTTCCTCGCCCGTCCGGCTGTTCCTCCATCGTCATTCACGACATTCCACATTCCCTTGCGAACTTGTGCGATCTGGGCCTCCGTGAGGCCCGCATCGGTGATGAGGTTTGCGCGAACACGAGGCGGATCCTTAGAAACGAGGGTGCCATCTTGTGCCACAATGCGATCAATGAGACGCGGATAGTAAACGGTCCCTCCGTTGGCGACAGCAGCCGTCACGATAGCCATTTGAAGAGGTGAGGCGAGCACGTCCCCTTGCCCGATGGCCGTATTGGCGGTGAAGCCATTTGACCACCTGGCACGAGGATTTGTTTTTGAAAGCCACTCGGGCCCTGGAAGAACGCCGGGGGACTCACCGGAAAGAGGGATGCCCGTTTTTTGGCCAAGGCCGAGCATATTGCCAATCAGATCGATTTGCTCGATACCGGCAGCATTTCCGAACTGGTAGAAAAAAGCATTGCAGGAAACTTTGAGTGCATCTGGGAGCGTGAGCTTACCGTGAGTGCGATGCTTTTCTGCGATCCAGCACTTCATATACTTGTTGCCGTATTGCACGCCGCCATAGCAACTGAACGACTTGTCGACTAGCCCCGCGCGCAACCCCGCCAGAGAAACAGGGATTTTGTAAGTCGACCCCGGCGCGTAAGCACTGATCGCGCGGTTCACCATGGGATTGGTCTCATCTTTGTTGATGGCATTCCATTCACTCGAGGCAATCGTGGGAATGAAAATATTGGGATCAAATGAAGGGACTGAGGCCATTGCGAGAATATCCCCATTTTTTGGATTAAGAACCACCGCTGCCCCGCGACCGACATTTCTGAGGGCATTTTCGGCTATGGATTGAATTTTGGCATCGAGAGTCAGAAAAACGTTGTTGCCTTGAACTGGCTCACGCCGCTCGATTTCTCCGTCAATGACTCCTTTGACATTGCGTTGGAGGACTCGGACTCCAGGCTTCCCCTTGAGTGACTCGTTTAAGGAAAGTTCCAACTGCGCCTTACCCTCCACGTCCGGTTCGTAGAAATTGAAATTTTTGAGGTCCGGAAGCTTGTCGAGATCCGAAGGCGCTCCGACATAGCCTAGGATGTGAGCGGCCATTGATCCGTAAACATACCACCGGACTGGCTTCACGCTCACATTGACACCAGGCAACCCAAGATTCCTCTCCGAAAAGAGCGCCATCTCCTCGAAACTCAGATCCTGCCGATAGTTGTACGGCACCTCGCGGTTCGTCCGATAATGCATCTGGAGCGCGTTGGCATTATAATCTTTTGCCACGCCCAACTCCTCCATTCGAGGAATGACCGTCTCCGACACGATTTTAACCACATCGGCTTCCTTGAGATCGCGGGGCATGTTGTGCACTCTCCCACGATAGGCAGTGATCGGAACTGAGCCTCGAGACTCTCGGTAGGCGCGCACCATATCGGGCAAATAAAAATCCACCTCAAAGCTGGCTCGATTTTCGACAAGTTTGATTCCGTTTCTATCCAGAATCTCACCTCTTACGGCGGGGAGGCGGACGGTGACTTTGGAATTCGAGTTGATGCGAGCAGAGTAGTCCGCCCCATGGGTGATTTGGATATTCCAGAGTCGAAACGTAATGGCCGTCATCCCGCCAATGATGAGGAGCGCCAAAAAGAAAATGCGAGGTCCGGAGCGAGAATGCTTCATCGATTGACGGATCTCAATTTACGGGAGCCATCAGGAAGTAAGCGATCCATGTGCGACACAGTCAAATAAAACAACGGCGCAATCAAACCTGCGATCAAACCTGGTGCTAGAATGCGCCAACCCACAGCTGGCGCGACAATAATGCCTCCCCGAATAAATGTAATTAAAACAAACTGAACGAGCAAAAATAACGAAGTGCCGAGCGCACTAAGTATAATGAAGGGCAATGAATTGCGATTTTCCATCGCCGAACAAAATCCATTTGCAAGACACCCGAATAACACAAAGAAGATAATAGAATATCCGATAGGAATTTCAACCTTCCCAGCCACAACGTGGAGGTACAAGAGGTCACTCAAAAATCCTGTGAAAATTGCCGCCACAAGCATGACGGGAAATGGCAATATCATCGCGGCATAGCAAAAAACCATCGGCACCAACAACACATGCGCTCCGTGGAGATCTGCCATCGGTGGTAGGAAATTTTGAATAATATAGGCGAGAAGCACTCCAATGAATAAGGCCAGCAGATCGATCAAAGGTTTCATTTTTTGCCGACTAAAACGAAAACATCCTCGGTGGACATCAGATTCACACAAGGCTCGATAACTGCCTGCCCGTCGAGAGCACGCGGAATAAATTCTTTCACCTTTCCTATCAATATCCCAGGGGGAAAGGATCCGCGAGCCACTCCCGCAGTGAAAACTTCTTGTCCAGGTTGAATCGGTGCATTCTTGGAAAGGAAGTTCATTTGAAGAAGCCCGCCGATGGCATCCTCTTGCACTCTCATCCCAGAAATGATGCCGTGCTCCTTTGTTCCCTCGATCTTTGCGGCGATTCGGCAGGTCTCATCGGATACAAGCACCACCAGGGCTTCATTTTTCGTAACCGTGGTTGTTTTCCCAACGAGTCCCACATCCGTGAGGACAGGCTGGTCAGCTTCGACCCCATCCTCAAAGCCACGATCAATCCGAATGGTATTCCACCACGTCGAGGCATCCCTCGAAATAATGCGAGCTGCAAGAAGTTTGAATGAGGAGCGCTCGCGATAATCGAGGGCCATTCGCAATTTTTTATTCTCAGACTCGAGCTCTCCAAGAAGACGGGTGGTGGCGCGAAGTTGACGGTTTTCTGCCACCAACTGGCCATTTTCCACTTCCAACTCATCCAATGACTTGAGCCTCTGTCCGACGGATCCGATGTTTTTCTGCATCGCCGTTCCTGTTTTGAGAAAAGGCGATAACATCGACATGAACCCGGATTGCATGGATTGCATCGAGGCAGGGGACAGGGCGGAAAGATAAATCGCCAACGCCAAAGAGGCGACTACGAGAGCGATATTAAGTCTGTTCATTGTTTGGAAGGATTAGACATCTTCCATTTGAGAACGTGCCAGATCAGCGTCCATGAGGCCGTTCGGATGAAACGGCTTTCAGGAATTTCAACTCCGAGAGGGCGCGCCCGGTACCTTCAGCCACCGCGCTCAATGGGTCTTCGGCAACATGAACTGGTAGTCCGGTCGCCTCGGAGATGAGGCGATCCAATCCACGCAACAGCGCACCGCCACCAGCCAGGACGAGTCCACGATCCACGAGATCGGCTGAAAGCTCCGGCGGGCAACGCTCGAGGGTGATACGCACAGAATCAACGATGGTGGAGAGTGGCTCCATAAGAGCCTCGCGAACCTCTTGAGAGGAAATAGAAATGGTCTTGGGAAGTCCAGCAACGAGGTCGCGACCTTTGACTTCGAGACAGACTTCCTTCTCCAACTTATAAGCTGAACCGATTTTGATTTTGATTTCCTCCGCCGTGCGCTCACCGATCATCAGGTTATAAGCCCGTTTCATGTAGACCGTGATGGCCTCGTCGAGCTCGTCGCCTGCAACACGGACACTTCGGCTGAACACAATCCCTGAGAGAGAAATGAGGGCGACTTCGGTCGTACCACCACCGATATCGACGATCATGTTACCGGCGGCATCCTGCACAGGAAGACCGACACCAATGGCGGCGGCCATGGGTTCCTCGATCAAGTAAACCTCACGCGCACCAGCATGGGTGGCCGAATCTTTGACAGCGCGTTTTTCGACTTCCGTGATGCCGCTAGGGACAGCGACCACGACGCGAGGACGAACCATGCGGCGGCGGTTGTGAACCTTGCTGATGAAGTGGCGAAGCATGGCTTCCGTGATCTCGAAGTCGGCAATAACACCGTCTTTGAGTGGGCGGATGGCAACAATGTTACCTGGGGTACGCCCAAGCATGCGCTTCGCCTCGTTACCAACGGCCAAAACACGGTTGGTGCCTTGCTGAACCGCAACCACCGAAGGTTCACGTAGAACAATGCCTTGATCTTTGACGTAAACGAGGGTGTTTGCGGTGCCAAGATCGATTCCTATGTCGCTAGAGAAGAGTCCAAGAAGATTATCAAACATCGATTTTTAGAGAAAATGGTTTTGTGATTTTCGAAAATGAATTGGAAACGGGACTTTTTGAAGGGGTTCCGTCCAGCATTTATAAAATACGAAAACCACATTGGCGTGAGCGCTTGTTTGGGTCAAGGCTTTGTTTGGTGAACTTGGGAGCCAAGGCAAAATCAGAGACAAGCCGTGATAGCTCGCCCCATTTCAGCAGTCCCTACTAGGGTTGTTTCGGGCGTATAAATATCACAAGTCCTCAACCCTTTGGAAATAACAGACCTAACTGCCGTTTCGATTGCGCAAGCCGCCTCCTCGCAACCAAGCGAGAACCTCAGAAGCATGGCCGCGGAGAGGATTTGAGCGATCGGATTGGCTATCCCCTTGCCGGCAATGTCGGGGGCGGTACCGCCACTTGGCTCATACATACCGAATCGGGTCGCGCCACCAGTGGCCTCGCCAAGGCTGGCACTCGGCAACATGCCAAGAGATCCCGCAATCATCGCCATTTCATCACTCAAGATATCTCCAAAGAGGTTTTCGGCGAGAATCACATCAAAAGACTTAGGGTTTTTGATCAACTGCATGGCAGCATTATCCACATAGAGATGACGGAGGGTCACATCGGGATAGTCGCGTGACATCTCAGTGACGACTCGGCGCCAAAGCACTCCATTTTGTAGCACGTTCGCTTTATCAATCGAAGTGAGTTCCCCGCGGCGCTTGCGAGCTGCCTCAAATGCAACGCGAGCGATCCGACGGATCTCCGATTCCCAGTAAACCATGGTATCGACGGCGAATTCTTCCCCACCCTCGCTTTTGATGTATTTCGGCTCACCAAAATACAACCCGCCAGTCAGTTCGCGGACACAGAGTACATCAAACCCACCCTCAACGAGGCGCGGATGCAATGGAGAAGCATGCGTTAATTCCGGGAGACAGATGGCCGGACGAAGGTTGGCGAAAAGACCGAAATGTTTACGCAAAGGCAGGAGCGCCGCGCGCTCGGGTTGTTCGTTAGCTGGAAGCGACTCCCATTTTGGCCCGCCCACAGATCCAAAAAGAATGGCATCCGCTTCCTCGCAGGCCTTGAGCGTCTCTTGGGGTAGAGCGCTCCCCAACCCGTCAATCGCAGCCCCGCCGACCAACTTGTGATCGAACGTCAATCCAATTGCGAATTTTTTAGCTGCAGCTTCAAGAACGCGCAATCCCTCCGCCATTACCTCTGGCCCGATCCCGTCGCCCGCCAGAACGGCGATGCGGAAAGTTTTATCTGATGTCATAAACGCCCATCTAATCTGCCCAAGCGTCCGGAATCAAGACAAGCAAATCAAAAACCAATGGAGGGAATATCTCTTGAGAACGATCAGGCGCTCTGATTGGCTCAATCCCCAACCTTGAAAATTCCGGTCCACCAAATCTTCCACTCTTGGATAGCATCATTCCCAAGTTCGATCCCCTCCCTCATCGCGGTTAGTCTCCTCGCCCTACTTATGACTTCGTGCGCGTCGGTGAGCGTGACAAACTTGCAAATCGACGAACATTTTGTTCCGACCGCCGCGCCAGAGGAAGTTTTTGTGATGCCTTTTACAGTTGAGGACGAATCCCTGCGCGTGGATAGAAAATTGCGAGATCTGGCGGACTTCAAATCCAACCTCAAGGTCAATATGTCCCGCGAGCTTCTTGCTCGCCTTCCAGCGCACGTCGCCCAAGCCCGTATATTAGTTCCAGACGTCGCCATCCCCCACGGCAACTACTGGCTGCT
Organism: uncultured Chthoniobacter sp.; assembly: GCA_964427235.1. Classification (GTDB taxonomy): domain Bacteria; phylum Verrucomicrobiota; class Verrucomicrobiia; order Chthoniobacterales; family Terrimicrobiaceae; genus UBA967. The sequence continues at coordinate 7,553 of CAYRTN010000027.1, forward strand.
CAAGGGGCATTTTACCCGGGTGAATCAAGGAAGCCGACTTCTCCGAAGCACGGTGGGCTTCGGTGCCGGAGGCACAAAGATGGAAACTACCATCGCCGTTTACGATCTTTCCGGCCCACAGCCAAAGAAGATACTGGAATTTGAGACCACAGGCGGATCAAATATCACTCAAGGCATCGGCGGCATCATCACCCTCCCATTCAGCGGACCAATGGCTATCACCTCTCTCTTTAGCGCTGTCGATGGGATTCGAAGCGGGGTGAGCTTTGACACAGCACGGACAGCGAGGGAAACCACCGCCACACTCTCCGAGTATCTCGCGCAGAAAAATCTTCTATTCAACAAGACTCCCATCCGGCCAAAAAAATTGGGCTCCCTGCGCCTAGATATCCTGCCAAGCCCGAAAACAAAGACTCCACCCGCTGCGCCCAGCAAAAAAACAACGTCTCTTTAAGACAAAAACCTATTCACCGAAAAGGTGGGATACCACCCGATCGGTATCCGAGAGATCCTCAAAAAGAAAATCCGGTGAGTGATCCTTCAACTCCGCAGCGGAATAGTGCCCAGTAGCGATGGCCACGGTGCAGGCTCCAATCGCCCGTCCACACTCGATATCCTTCGGCGTATCCCCGATCACGTAAATGCGGGCGGGCGGAAATTCCTCCCCATGCCGCTCCAGAGCGCGCGCACGGGCAAATTTCCCCAACTCGTTACGATCATGGTGATCATCCGCAAAGGCTCCGAATTCAAAAAAATCCCACACACCATAGTGAGTGAGTTTGATTTCTGCGCCGCGACTCACATTGCCTGTCAACAAAGCGAGAACCGCATCCTCGCGCTGGGAAAGAACATTTAAAAGAGGAACGATGCCCGGAAGAAGTTTGCCATCATGACGACCGATCCGGTCGGAGAGATGGCCGAGATAGGCATCCAGCAAGGCTGCCACATTTTCAGGAGAAACAGCGATCCCGTGCTTTTCAAGTAACTCGCGAGCGATACGGGCATCCGTTGCCCCAGCGAGAATGATCCCAGCTAAGTCCTCCTCGACACCGAAGCGGGAACGCATGGCGTCTTTCAATGCCGCCTCGCCCGCTCCACCCGACGTGATCAACGTGCCGTCGATATCAAAAAGCAGCAACCGACGATCAATCCTCATCGTCGTCGGCGTGATCGGGCTCGACCGCCTCGGGTTCGAGAATTTCGCCGTGCTTGGAAAACTTCCTATGGCGTTTATTGGCAGGCAGGGGACTGAGTGTCATGCCAATCGCGCGACCAACGAGCTTCGGCTCCATATCAACATGGGCCATACCAGAGAGATCCTCTTTAACCCGCTTGACTACGAGCAATCCGAGATCTTGGTGAGCCATTTCGCGGCCACGAAATTGAAGGTGGACTTTAACTTTGTTTCCCTTGTCCAAGAAATCCTCGGCATGACGGACTTTTGTGAGGTAGTCGTGCTCATCAATATTGACGCGGAATTTGATCTCCTTGACCTTGCCAACAACGTGCTTCTTTTCTTTTTCCTGCTTGGCGAGATCGTAGCGGAACTTACCGAAGTCCACGATCCGACAAACGGGAGGCTGGGCATTCGGGGCGATCTCGACCAGATCCATCCCGATACTGCGAGCGCGGCGAATCGCCTCGTCTAGGCGCAGTACGCCAAGCTGTTCATTTGTTGCTGCAAGAATCACGCGCACTTCCCGTGCACGGATTCGCTCATTGATGCGAATATCCTTAATATTAATAGTGCCTCCTCGTTGGGGGGTGAATGATCACGGCAAACATCGAGTTCGCGTGAGTGGGTGATGTGCGTATCCAAGCGCAACGAGCGCTGAAAAAAGAAAAATTCAGCACCTGCATGCAGACAAATCGAATACCGAAAATGTGCGTTGAACGCTTGATACCATCATTGGACGGGCTAGGTAGACTGGAATTCGCGAGCTTGTGCAAGGGTAAAATTTGCAAATATTTCAATCACGCTCACGAAGCTGAAGTCCCTTCCGAAGTGCACTCCTGCATCGCATCTAAAAAACAAGGAGGCACGAGCGCTCCAAGATCTACGCTTTGACGTAGACCTCGGCTCCCGTTTCAACGAATTCCTTGGCCTTCGCATCCATGCCCTGCTGAAGCGCCTCGTCTTCAGCGATACCTTGTTCAGCCGCATATTTACGGACGTCTTCCGTGATCTTCATCGAGCAAAAATGCGGGCCACACATGGAGCAAAAATGCGCTGTCTTAGCCCCATCCTGAGGCAGGGTTTCATCATGGAATTCTCGCGCTGTTACGGGATCAAGGCCGAGATTGAATTGGTCTTCCCAGCGAAATTCGAAGCGGGCCTTAGATATCGCGTTGTCGCGGTATTGCGCGCCGGGATGGCCTTTCGCGAGATCAGCCGCATGGGCAGAAATCTTGTAAGTGATCACGCCGTCCTTAACGTCTTTTTTATTCGGCAGACCGAGGTGCTCTTTCGGTGTGACGTAGCAGAGCATCGCGCAACCGTACCATCCGATCATTGCCGCACCGATGCCACTTGTAATGTGGTCGTAGCCCGGAGCGATGTCCGTCGTAAGCGGCCCGAGGGTGTAGAAGGGCGCCTCATGGCACCACTCGAGTTGCTTGGCCATATTTTCCTCAATCATGTGCATTGGCACGTGACCAGGGCCCTCGTTCATGACTTGCACTCCCTTGCCCCACGCACGCTCAGTGAGTTCACCCTGAACCTGGAGTTCCCCAAATTGGGCTTGGTCGTTGGCGTCAGCGATCGAGCCGGGCCGCAAACCATCACCAATGCTGAAGCTCACGTCGTACGCGGCCATGATGTCGCAAATATCATCCCAATGCGTGTAGAGGAAATTCTCTTTGTGATGGGACAGACACCACTTCGCCATGATGCTGCCGCCGCGCGAAACAATACCCGTCATGCGGCGCGCCGTGAGCGGCACAAATCGTAAGAGAACGCCGGCGTGAATCGTGAAGTAGTCAACTCCCTGCTCGGCTTGCTCAATGAGCGTGTCACGGAAGATTTCCCAAGTCAGATCCTCTGCCTTTCCACCGACTTTTTCCAAGGCTTGATAGATGGGAACCGTGCCGATCGGAACTGGGGAATTGCGTAGGATCCATTCGCGCGTGGCGTGGATATTTTTTCCGGTGGAGAGATCCATAACGGTATCCGCGCCCCACTTCGTCGCCCAGCGCATCTTCTCGACTTCCTCATCAATGCTCGAAGCCACGGCGCTATTGCCGATATTCGCGTTGATTTTCACCAAGAAATTCCGACCGATAATCATCGGCTCAAGCTCGGGATGATTGATGTTTGCTGGGATGATGGCTCGACCGGCAGCAACTTCGGAGCGCACGAATTCAGGCGTGATCTCGTTGGGAATGCGCTGAGGAAAACGACGAAAGATGGAAGGAGTGTACTCCGTGCTCCCAGTCGGGGAGTTCGATATTTGCGTGGAGCCAGCGTGCTGCTTGTCGAGATGGTTCCGAGCGATGTCGTCTGCCAGATCAGCAATTTTGGCACGTCCCATATTTTCACGGATGGCGATGAATTCCATTTCGGGAGTGATCACACCTTGGCGGGCATACCACAATTGCGTGACAGGATGGCCCCCCGAGGCGCGAAGCGGCTTGCGGCGAAGCCCAGGAAACTCCACCAACCTATTGCGCTCAGCGTTGCTCGCATATTCGGCATGGACGCGGGTCAGATACCCGTTGTCCTGCGGTTTGATTTCGCGTCCGGCATACTCCTCAACATCACCTCGAGACTGGATCCAAGCGGCACGCAGGGCAGGAAGACCATTTTCCACATCACCGTCAAAAGCCTCATCGCCCCACGGTCCCGAGGCATCATAAACGCGCACAGGCTCATTGCTCTCAATCGCTCCATCCATGCGCTTCGTGTCCGAAAGGCTGATTTCCCTCATTGGCACTCGAACATCGGGATGGAGGACCCCAGAAACATATGTTCGCTTGGAATTCGGAAGGGGGTCACTGCTCTTGGGTTCAAATGCGTCTACGGGTGCGATCATTTTCGGTGGTTGTTGGATTTGTTCGACTGAATGTGCTTTCGCCAAAAAAGAATCACCAGTGAGAAGCCACCAAAGACACTAAACCATGCTGTCTTTGCTGCTCCCTCCGCCGGTGTGATCCGTTTCAGGTTCAAAGGGTCTTCCAGTCGCGAATGACCGCACTGAAACTCTCAGCCCATCATAGGCTCCCCTGCACAACTCCATGCTTCTCGCAGGTTCGCGCATAGGTCAATCGATAAAAAAACGACCCACCTATCAAAAACTCCTAACTCACGCAAAAAAACTCCAAAAAAATCCATTGCCAAATGGGGAAAAGTGGGTAATTGTGGGCCCCCGTGGTGAATTTTGTCTAATCAAACCTAATAAAATGCCGCCAGAAACCCCATTAGCGCCCCTGTATTCGGGGACTTATGAGAGAGCGTTGGACGCCAAGAAGCGTGCGGCGATCCCATCGGCATGGGTAACCTCGGAAGCCACCGAGTTTTTTGTAATTCCACATCCACAGGAAGGTTACCTGATGGTCATGCCGCCTGAGGAATTCCACGCAACCGAGCAACGAATTTTGAATTCCGGGGCATCCGCCCAAGAAAAGCGCCAAGCGATTCGCCAATTTTTCAGCGCGGCCCATAAAGTGTGTCCCGACAAGCAAGGGCGAGTGCTCGTTCCTGACTCGCACGCCACGGCTGCCGACCTAACTGGGGAGATTGTTTTTATCGGAGCGGGAAGACGCTTTGAAATCTGGTCGAAGCAGCGCCACTCGGCCGCCTGCGAAGCCAATGCGGAAATTTATCAGCGCGTCGCCGTCGATATCGGCTTGTGATTTTGATGAAAACGAAAGGCAACAAATAATGATGGAAGGAAACTGATCAAACCATGCGAACGAGCAAATCGCTCACCAGCAGGCCCAGTATCCATCGCACTTGGAGAACCTATGAGAAACTTGGATTGCGACAATTTTTTAGGCATGCCATCCACTCCTTCTAGCCAAGCGAGGTTGCCCTACCATCTTCCGGTCATGGCCGAGCAGGTGAAGGCGTATTTGCGTCCATCGCCAGGCATGCTCCTGCTCGACGGCACTGCCGGCGGAGGCGGTCACACCAATCTGATGCTCGAAGCCGGCGCGGAAGTGATCTCATTGGATCAGGATCCAGAGGCCTTGGCAGAATGCCAAAAACGCTTGGCGCATTTCGGAACAAAATCGCGCTTGGTTGAATCCAATTTCAGCAAAGCCCCAGCGGCTTTAGACAGCCTCGGAGAAGATCGGCTTTTGAATGGCGCTTTACTTGATATCGGCGTCTCCTCCCACCAATTGGACGCGGCCGAAAGAGGATTTTCCCTCATGCAAAATGGCCCGCTGGACATGAGGATGAGTCCGCGCGCCGCATTGACCGCCGCCGACGTCGTCAACACGCTGCCAGTCTCCGAACTCACCCGGATCTTCAAGGAATATGGGGAAGAACCATTCGCGCGGCAGATTGCGGCAAAAATTGGAGAAATCAGAGAATCCAAGCCATTCCAGACGACCTTTGACCTCACGGAAGCCGTGACGATGGTATCGCCCCGTCGCGGTCCCCGGCATCCAGCCACTAAGATTTTTCAGGCTTTAAGAATTCATGTGAATGATGAGCTCCATGCTCTGAGGGAAGCTCTGCTTGAAATCCCGCCCCTGCTCGCTCCTGGGGCACGCTTGGCCATTCTTACGTTCCACTCGCTTGAGGACAGGATCGCCAAGGTCTACTTCCGCGAGCAAAGCCGCGAGTGGATTGACCGCCCAGAGTGGACAGCGCCACGCCGCAATCCGAGCCGCATTTTCAAGCTCCTGACAACCCACCCCATCACCGCCAGCGAAGCAGAAATCAACCAGAACCCGAGAGCCCGTAGCGCCAAGCTGAGGGTTGTCGAAAAAATATAAATCCCACATGAACTCACCACTCACTCCTCAGACTCGCTCGAACCCAATTCAGCTGGCAAAAGCCATCAAGTTTATCGCCTTTGCGGTCACTCTCGGAGCTTTGGGACTCTCCTATGTTTATTTGAAAAACCAGCAGTTTGCATTAGGCGACGAGATCCGACTCACGGAAAAAAGAATCAAACAAATCCACGCTGAAAATGAAGTTCTGTTGGCTAAGACCACAGAGCTGTCCTCCCGCAGGGCTCTCCAACAGCGGATGATGAACGGATCGCTTCATGTTGTTCAAATCTCAGGTGATAAAATCGCCCGTCTCACCCCAGCCTCACCAGCCATGGAAGATGGAGTTCTTCGGACAGCATCCAACGAAAGAGCGGCTAGATGAAGAGACCTGAGTGCATACGCATAGCCTTTGCCTGTGGAATCGTGGCCGTCATATTCACGATTTTCTCGGCGCGCCTTGTTCATCTGCACATCACAAAAAACAAAG
>CAYRTN010000028.1:0-9162 GCA_964427235.1 uncultured Chthoniobacter sp.
TGCATCATGAAACACAGGAGCGTCGCGCTGCCAAAGACGTAGAACCAACTGCCCGCACTTTGCGGAACGTGGTGGCCGGCGGTGGAGTCCCAGATTTTTTTAACATGCAGCCGATCGTCAAACCAATTAAAGAGATCCATCCCAAGATCGCTGAGTTTTTTGAGCGGAGGCTTCATGCGTTCGGCTGGGCGAGAGTCGGCAGGGCACCGGCAAGGATCAGGAGATGGCCATCCTGAACTTTGAACTCATAGGTGAAAAGGCCCCTGGGCGGAGGACCGGCGGCATGATCGCCATTCTCGTAGTAAGCGCCACCATGACAGGGGCACATGAAAAGCTTGGATTCCTCAAACCAGCGGACCGGACAACCTAGATGCGCGCAGTTGATGGCAAAAACCTGAAACTGGTCGCCCGAAATGCGGCGAACCCAGCAGGGAATCTCGGCGGTGACGCCGTCCCATGAACGATGAACGGGATTTTTAAAATGGCCCAAGCGGGTTTTGCCTTCGGGAAATTTATCAACCGGACCGAGGCTCACCCAAGCGATTTCATGGCCCTTGAAAAACGACGAGAGGGCGTAACCGAGAAGGGGTATGCCAACGGCGGCACCAGCAATGGCATTGAGGCCGAACCCGATCTTGAGCATAAACTCGCGGCGCGTGCTTTTTTCTGGAGCAGGGGCGGCTGAGCAAGCGCAGGGCTTGGATTCGTTACAGGGCTTGGGATTTTCGTTCTCGTGGTTCATCGTTGGGCCGGAGGTTTCGAGAGCGGTTGGTCGAACTCGTTCACGCGCTGGAAGGCAAGCCAGGCCACCACATCGGCTATGGCCTGGTTGGTCATCGGTGCTCCGGGCCTGCGGGAGGCAAAGTCGGGGCATCCGAGTTCCGGACGCCCGGCGATAACGACGGAGCGAAGGTATTGGTCACTCACTAGGTTGAGATAGAATTTATCGACGATCGATCCCGCCTTGCCTCCCGTTCCATCGGGTCCGTGGCAGGAAGCGCAGGATGCGGCATAGGCTGCCTTACCAGAAACAACATCACCCAAAGCGGCTGCGTAGGGTGGAAGCGGAGTTGCAGGCAACTTCGTCGGATCGGCCCAACCCAAAATTCCGTTAACCAATGTGTCGATTTGGGAGTCTTTGAGCTGGCCACCGGCTTCGACCGAGAAAGCGGGCATATTATGACCGGAGACGCCATTTGCTATCGCGGAGCGTAGGGTATCGCGCGGGATCGTGGCCAAGTAAACCGGATTTTTAAGCGTGATGGAACCCGCCTTTGATTGACCATCCCCATGGCAGGCAAGGCAGTTTTGGGCGTAGAGATCCTTGAAATCCACCACATCCTCCGGGGAGCGCCATTTTTGAGCAAGTTTGGGTTTGCCAGGCATCCAGTCGCAACCCGAAACCAGCATCAAACAGAGGCATAAAAAGACGAGGCGTTTCATTTTTTAGCCTCCGGAGCTTCTATGCCCAGTTTGGCGGCGAACGAGAGTGACTGCATCGTTTCCACCTTTTCCTCCTTGAAGACGATGTACCCGCAGACCATACCGAAGACAACTTGGCAGGCGATAAACCAATCCCAATCCACGCGTTGACTGAGTATCGGATTCACAAACCTCATGGTCGCAAAAAGAAATCCCGTCCAGATAAGCGGCGTCATAATGCCGCCCCAAAACCATGCAAATTTGGCTGGAAGCATCGGCAGGAGCGTGATGTAGAGCAAGCCGATCATGACAGAAATGGTGCCGTGGCTGAAAGTGGCCACAATGAGTGAGAAGAGGTTGAATTCTTTGAGCGTTTGCGTGCTGGCCTCTGCGAACTCGGGTATGGCCGCAGCGGAAAGCAAATTCACGGGATACCAGATGCTCCCATACATGAAGTGACCCCAGATGCAGGCCATGGATGCCATGAAAGCGGCTCCAACGAGACCGCCCTTGATACCCGCCATAAGGGGCGGCACCTCGATGGGAAGGCGCATCCGGTGCCCGCGCTCGCCGATCTTGAGATATTGGATCGAGCGGGCGCTCGTTTCCGGGCGGGGAGGTTGCTCCACGGGAACATAAAAATGTCTCGGATGAGGAAAAACATCCAGAAACCACCCGATAAATCCGACGAGGCAAATGAGAAATCCTAGGAGGGTGATAATGAGGCTGGTCAGCAATCCAGCAAAAAGGAGAGTCAACCCGAATGCCGCAATGATCGGCCATCCGGTCGGCTCCGGCAACTCAACGTTATTAGGATTTTGTTTTGAGTCTGGGTTCATGCTCGAACGCTGATGATATAAACGACGCTTAGGACGACAATCCAAATGCAGTCCACAAAGTGCCAGTAATAGGAAATCGCCTCCACATGCTCGGTGTGGTCGGGTTTAAGTCGGTTGCGGAGGCCGGCAATGAAGATACCCAACAAAAGAAGTACCCCAACCACAACGTGAAAAGCATGAAGACCGACCAGGGAGTAAAATGTCGTTCCGAAGGTGTTTGTCGCAATGGTCAGCCCATCCACGTAGATCAGCTTCGCCCATTCGGAGCCCGTAAAATACAGGAAATAAACGCCCAAGACGACCGTTAATCCCCACCAGAAAAGAAAGCCTACGCGGTTCCCTTTGTGCAACGCTTTTTCCGCAAGGAAGATCGTCGCGCTGCTACTGAAGAGGGCGATGCTGCCGAGCAAAGGAAACTCCAGAACCTCTCGCGGAAACGGAGGATTGAGGCTTTTGCCCATGTAGAAAAGGTAAGCCACCACAAAAATGGTGAAGAGAGCGGACTCCGCGAGAATCAGCGTCAGAATTCCCAACTTGCGAGGGGAAGGCAATTTCCAGGCTTCGTCTATTTCGGTATTCGCGCTCATTCGTATTTCCAGTCGGGATCATCTGGATGCTTGGCATCCCAGAGCGGCCGACGGCTTTTGACCACAGGAATCTCCGCAAAATTGTATTCCGGCGGCGGCGAGGTGGTCGCCCACTCGAGTGTCCAAGCGTCCCATGGATCCTCCCCCGCATTCTCACCACGAATATAGGAATAGATGAGATTATATACAAAAAACAGGATTCCAACCGCTTGAAAAAGGACACCAATCGTAGAAACAAAGTTCCATTCGTCCCATCCGCGATCCGCTTGGTAAGTGTAAATTCGGCGGGGCATCCCGAGAAAACCGAGGAAATGCTGAGGCAGAAAGGTCATATGAAAACCGACTGTAAAAAAGATAAAGTGCCAGAGACCCAGCTTGAAGTTCGGCATTCTCCCGAATGCCTTGGGATACCAGTAGTAAATTCCGGAGAAAATCGTAAAGAGAAGCCCTCCGATCAGCACGTAATGGAAGTGGGCCACAACGAAGTAGGAATCCGAAAGCTGCCAGTCAAAGGGAGAGACCGCCAACATCACGCCAGTGAGCCCCGCAATGAGAAATTGGAATAAGAATCCCACCGCAAAGATAAGCGGCAACTCGAAGCGCAACTTACCGCCATACATCGTTGCGATCCAGTTGAATATTTTGATACCCGTCGGAATAGAAACCAAAAGCGTGGATGTGACAAAAAAGGCATTTTCGAGTGAGGTCATGCCAACGCAAAACATGTGGTGAGCCCAAACTCCCAAGCTAATAAAGGAAATCGACACGAGGGCCGCCACCATGATCGGGTAACCGAAAATCGGCTTGCGCGAGAAAACCGGAATCACTTCCGATGTGATCGCGAAGGCCGGCATGATGAGAATGTAAACTTCGGGGTGACCGAAGATCCAGAAGAAGTGCTGCCAGAGAACGGCAGAGCCCCCTGCTTGGGTATCGAAAAACTTCGCTCCAAGATACCGGTCAAGCGTGATCATGATCTGGCACGCCGAGAGGCAAGGCAGGGCCAGAATCACCAAGAAGGCGAGAACCAACATGCTCCAGACAAAAATAGGAAGTCGACCGAGGGTCATCCCCTTGCATCGGCAACAAAATACCGTCACCAACACATTGAGCGCGGTCGCCACGCTACCAACTCCCCCCAAGAGCAAAGAGAGCGTCCAGTAATCGGTGCTGTGTCCCCTTGAAAAAGCTCGAGCGGTGAGAGGCGAATAGGCGAACCACCCGACATCCGGAGCCGAACCAGCCGCATAAAGCCCCGGGGCCCCCAAATAACTGAAAAATAACAGGCATCCCCCGAAAAAGAAGACCCAAAAACCAAAGGCATTGAGACGCGGAAAGGCCATGTCGCGCGCTCCAATCATCAGCGGCACGAGGTAGTTGGCAAATCCAAAAGCCATCGGCATACCAACAAGGAAGACCATGGTCGTGCCGTGCATGGTGAAGCTCGTGTTAAACGCATTCGGTCCTAGGAATGTGTTGTTCGGGAACATGAGCTGAATCCGCATCAGGGAAGCCAGCAGGCCGGCAATCACAAAAAAGAGAAGCGCCGAACCGATATACATCAGGCCTAAAATTTTGTGATCCACCGTGAAGACAAGCTTCTGAATGATTCGGGTGAAAGAACCGGGCTCATCCCCCAAGCGAACAGGATCCGGCAATCTGTAATCGTCTTCGATGATGATATTGTTTTCCATGGGCGGCTATTTCAGCGTTTCCAGATAGGCAACGAGTCCGTCGAGTTGCTGCGGTGTCAGTTTCATATCCGGCATATAGCAACCGGGTTTTAAAGAGTCGGGATTGGCTAACCAAGCGCGCGTGTTTTCGGGAGTTCTAGGCGCCACACCCGCCCCTAGTGTCTGTCGGGTCGAAAATTTTGTGAGATCTGGACCAAAGACTCCCTCCGCTGGCGTTCCATCGACCTTGTGGCAATTGATGCAGGAGAGATCGTAGAAATCTTTTTTGCCTTGGATGGCGAGGGCGCTCTCGGGCTGCGCTGTGGGGCGTTTTTGGGATTCCACCCATTGCTGAAACTCCTCTGGCTCATGAACGATGACTCGAAGAAGCATATTGGCATGTTGGGTGCCGCAGTATTCGGCGCAATTGCCGAGAAATGTTCCAACTTGAAAAGGCTCCAACCAGGTTTTGTTGATGCGATTCGGGACAAGGTCGGTCTTTCCAGCCATCTGAGGAACCCAGAAACTGTGAATCACATCGGCGGACTCAAGCTGGATGTGAGTCGGTCTTTGGACACCATCCTGCGTACTGACTGGGACGTGAATCTCGTTGGCTGTGATGATGCCGAGGTCGGGATAATGGATTTCCCACCACCATTGATGCCCAACAAGGCGGATATGGATCGCATTTTCCGGCATCGGAGCGTCCTGAATCTCAACAATCGAGCGGGCGGAAACAAGAACGAGCACGAAAACGATGAGGCAAGGAATGACAGTCCACGCCATCTCGATATTGTTACTACCGTAAATCTGGGGCGGCTCAGAGAGGTGATCCTCAGGACCGCGAGGGCGAAACTGGATAAGAACAAAGACCAAAACGCCCACAACGATCAAAAAAATGCCGAGCGTAACCAATAGCACCAATTGAGTTGGCTCCAAAAGCATTTGGGCGGGGCGCGAGAGGGGCTTGAAAATATTCGCTACCAGATGAACGTCCCCAGACTCCGCAGCCTGTGCCGAACTCATTCCGAGCACTGCCACTAAAACGGAAAAGATGCCGCCATTTAGTGGACTGAGAATTTTGTTGAGCCAATAAGGAACCACGGGGAACATGAGTAACAATTCCCGACCTTGATGGAAGTTTTATTTGCCTAATTCTCTAACCAAAACAACTCCTCCCGCGCCACATCCGATTGATCAGGGCTTGAGGATAGCAAACGTCTTCTGGCCCCGTCGCTCCAGCAGAAGAAGAACCCCGTGATCTTGATCAGCGAGACTGATAGCGGCCTCGATATCGTTCGGACCAAGCACAGGCCGCCCCCCAGCCTCGGTGATCACATCCCCGACCTCGAGTCCGGCTGCTGCGGAGGCGCTATAAGGCTCGACTTCTGTGACAACAACCCCGCCGCTTTCCTTCCGTTGGAGTTGGAGTGCGGCAAGGTTTTCTGGAGTCGCGCTTTTGACCGTGAGTCCCGGTGTCGACGGGTGTGCAGAGGGATTCGAGCGAGGAGTTGGCGGCGTGGATGCAGGTCGGCGTACAGATGCACGCATAAACTTGTCCGGTTGCTCACCGGTTTTCACAGAGATGCGAAGGACTTTCCCCTGCCTCACAATGTCGAGTGCCACACTTTGACCGATTTTTTTAGTCAAAATTTCCCGCTGTAAGTCGGAGGCAAGCTCGACAGTTTTGCCGTCGACTTTTGTGATCACATCGCCCGGTGCCAAATCGCTCATCTGCGCAGGGGCTCCGGGCTCAACGCCTCGCACAACGACTCCCCGTGTCGCGCCCTGAAACATGCCGCGCCACTGCTTCAAATCCTCAAGACTGGCAATAGAAACTCCCAACCATGGCCGACTCACATAGCCCTTGGATACGATTTGGCTAACGACGTCTTTTGCTGCATTGATCGGAATCGCAAAGCCAACGCCACGATTGTTGCCACTAATAAGCGTGTTGATGCCGATCACTCGGCCTTGGATATCGCAGAGTGGGCCGCCGCTATTGCCTGGGTTGATTGAGGTATCGGTCTGGAGATATTCGTCGTAGTGACCTCCAAGCCCGAGATTGCGACCCTTCGCGCTCACAACACCAAATGTGAACGTGTAGGGGAGCTCCATCGGGGTGCCGATGGCAAAAGCAAATTCACCCACCTTCACCACATCGCTATCGCCTAACTCGGCAATGGGGAGATCCGGAGCGCTGATTTTCAATACGGCGAGGTCGCTGCGTTCATCAGCGCCTATGACTTCAGCCGAAAAACGACGTCCATCTTTGAGCTTCACGGAAATATCCACGGCATCAGCGATAACGTGGTTGTTGGTGAGGATCTGGCCATCCGCGCTAATGATAAAACCCGAACCAATATTCGGGGAAACCTCGGGTGCCGGGCCATTATTTTCGGGCTGAACACGGTAAGGAACGCCGTTGGGGCCTCGGAAAAATAACTCCAACCCATCGGGGACCGCGCTGGCAGGTTGACCTTTTGCCTCAATCACAACCACTGAAGGCGAGGCCTTTGAGAAAACGGAAGAAAACGAGGCGTTCAGTTGCTGCAAAATCGGAACTGGAGGTGCGACCGGCTCCGCAGCAGGTGAAATGACGGCCAGCATAGGAAAGGCGAAAATACAAAACGGCTTCATCATGCCGCGCAAATTACAACGGAGCTGATGCATTTCAAGTGATAGGCTGAGATTTTTTGAAAAATAAACGTAACGCTTCCGACATTTAAAATTGGCGCGGAAATTGCTTGCAGAAGCAGCATTCATGCCTGACGATTATTGGGAATATGGCAGGCATGCAACAAGTCGCAGGGATGGCTCTTCAGCAGTCGCTTTCGCCACAGATGCAGCAGAGCCTAAATATCCTGCAGGCCCCCCTCACCGAACTACGCCAACTTGTGGATACCGAACTGCGCGCGAATCCGGCCTTGGAGGAGATCGTTCCAGATAAATCCGAAGCATTGGATAAAAAAGAGACCAGCAAGCTGGACGATCAATGGGATGAATACTACGCGCAGCGCTCGACAGCGGAACCCTGGACGCATGAGGCCCTCGAGCGCAGGCAGCATTTTTTGGACTCCCAAGTCCGTCCCCCTACCCTCGCAGAGCATTTGCTGGAGCAACTTAGTACCGCATCATGGCCGAGGGAAGATGCCGAAATCGCCGTCGAAATCATCGGGGACCTCGATGCCGGCGGGTATCTGCGTGCCGATATAGAAGATATAGCAACCCGCATCGACGTGATGTCACTCGATGTGGAACGCGTATTGGAAAAGGTTCAGGAATTTGATCCACCAGGTGTGGGAGCACGAAACCTCTCCGAATGCCTGCTGCAACAACTCAAGCACCAAGGACGCCAATACTCGACCGAGGCGCGCATCGTGAAGCACCACCTCGATGAACTCGGCCGCAAAAAGCTCCACGAAATCGCAAAGGCCCTCAATCTGGAAGTCGCCGAGATCCAGCATGCCGCGGAGGTGATCGCTCAACTCGATCCGATGCCCGGCCGCGCCTACTCACCCGACACCAACCAGATCGTGACTCCCGAGGTGCTCATCGAAAACGATGGGGAAGGATACTCGGTCTCGCTCAACAGCGACGAGATACCTAGGCTCCGGATTTCGGATGATTACAAGGACATGCTTTCTGGGAGCACGAAAGAAGTGCGGGATTACCTCCGTGATAAAATCCGAGGGGGCAATTTTTTCATCAAAAGCATCCAGCAACGCCAGCAGACGATATTGAACATTGCTCGGGAAATCGTCATCCAGCAGAAGGAATTCATGGACCTTGGTGCGGCCCACTTGAAGCCGATGACCATGAGCCAAGTCGCCGATGCCGTGGGTGTTCATGAAACGACGGTCAGTCGCGCGGCGGCGGGCAAATTCATGGCGACTCCGCAGGGCATCTTCGAAATGAAGTATTTCTTCACCCACGGCTACACGAATAGCGATGGGGAAACAGTGAGTAACGAAAGCGTCCGTCAGGCCATCGCTCAAATCGTACGGGAAGAAAACGCTCAGCACCCGTACAGCGATCAAAACATCGTCAAAATGCTCTCGGAACGCGGCCTAGGCGTTGCGCGGCGGACAGTGGCCAAGTACCGTGAGCAACTCGGCATCCTTCCCAGCCATCTCCGAAAAGCATTTTAATACGGATTCCAGTTTGCAGGAATACTGAAACCCACTTAGCCTTGGAACCTCGAACACAATGACCTTTCGAAGCGCTAGACAAACCCCACAGGGCCTCTTTTTCAACGTCACCTCGCTCGTCGACGTTCTGCTCGTGTTGGTGATCTTCCTTCTCGTGAGCTGGACGGAAAGCCGAGTCGAATCCGAGCTCGCCATCGAACTTCCCAAGTCTTCCTCCGCCCCGCAACATTCCGTACTCAAATCCCCTATCCTAGTGAATATACGCTCCGGCGGTGAGATCACCGTGAACCAACGCCCCATCAAGGATGCCGGTTTGCGCGACATGCTCTCCAGCTTGGTGAAGCTGGATGCGGGACAATCCGTGGTCCTTCGATCTGACAAATCCGTCCCTTACGAAAGGATCCTGCAAGTGCTGGATCTTTGTAACGAATCGGGAGTGACTGCACTCGGCTTCGGCGCGCTTCCGCCGAACGTGAAGCCCCAATAAAGC
>CAYRTN010000028.1:9262-13903 GCA_964427235.1 uncultured Chthoniobacter sp.
AAGCCGCCCGTTACTCTGGCGCATTGAGGTGGCTGTGTTTCCTTCCATAGAGGAAATAGACCACCACTCCGAGAGCCATCCAGATGATCAAACGCAGCCAAGTATCTGAAGGAAGCAGTACCGTTTGCGCCACACAAATCAACGCTCCAAGAATCGGAATCAGTGGCACCAAGGGCGTGCGGAAGGGACGAGGCATGTCAGGACGGGTCTTGCGGAGGACCACCACACCGATGCAAACCACGGTGAAGGCGAGCAATGTGCCAATCGAGACCAACTCACCTAGAAGATTGAGCGGAAGGAAACCGGCCATCACGGAGCACAAAAGTCCGGTCATGATCGTGGTGATATAGGGCGTTCGGAACTTCGGGTGCACTTTAGCAAAAACGGGAGGCAGCAATCCGTCTTTAGCCATGCTGAAAAAAATGCGCGGTTGGCCCATAAGAAGAACGAGAATCACCGAACTCAAACCAGCGAGAACAGCCAACTCCACCGCCATGCGCAGCCATTTCAAGCCATCGCCAGCAGCTTTTTCCAAAGCGTAAACAACGGGAGCGTCAACGCGAAGTTCCCTGTAGTCCACCATACCGCAAAGCACCACCGACATGGCCACAAAGAGGATACCGCAGATGACCAGCGAACCGATCATTCCCCAGATGAGATCTTTCTGGGGGTTTTTGGTTTCCTGCGCGGCGGTCGAAACCGCATCGAATCCGATATAGGCGAAAAAAATTACCCCCGCCCCCTTGAGAATGCCACTCCATCCGAATTTCCCCATCTCGCCGGAGTTTTCCGGAATGAAAGGCGTGAGATTGTCGGGGTTCACATACCCCCAACCCAGCGCGATGACCACTAAGATGATCAGCACTTTGATCGCGACCATCACGTTGTTGAAGCGAACGGATTCCTTGATTCCCACAACGAGAAGCGCCGTAATCACCCAGACCAACAATATCGCAGGAACGTTGATGAAGTTTTCTGTGGCGATCATCTTACCATCCACATAGTCGAGTGGGGCGCGGCAGAAATGCTCAGGAAGTTGAATGCCAAAAAAATCCTTCATAAAAGGAATGAAGTGTTTCGACCAACCGACGGCGACTGTGGATGCGGCGAAGAGATATTCTAAAATCAGATCCCATCCGATAATCCACGCCATGAATTCACCCAGCGTCGCATAAGTATAAGTATAGGCACTGCCCGCAATCGGCAACGAGGACGAATACTCCGCATAGCAGAGACCGGCAAAGAGGCACCCCAGACCGGACAACACGTAAGAAAGAGCCACAGCGGGACCGGCGAAGTCCGCTGCCGCATGACCTGTGAGCACGAAGATGCCAGTTCCAATAACGGCGCCGATACCCAGCGCGATGAGATTCATGCGGGTCAGGACGCGCTTCAAACCATTGCTACCGTCTTGGGCCTCGCGGGTGAGTTGCTCGATGGATTTGGTGCGGAAAAGGTTTTTCATGGAAATGTCGCCTAGATTTATCATTTTTGTGTGATCAAACCACCGCAGTCAATGCGCACCCGTTGTTCGGTGCATTTATTCCAACGCAATAAAGCGATCCGCATTTGGCAAAGTCGATGGGAATGCTAATCTATGCCGATGCGTTATCTCCTTTTTTTAACACTGCTCCTTGCGTGCGTTTCGGCCAAGGGGGAAACCACCCCGCGTTCCGAAAAGGCGGATTCCCCCTACGAGCAACTTGAAATCCTCACACGGGCCATGCAATTGATCCGCCAAGACTACGTTAACGATTCTAAGACAAGTTACAAAGATCTCACCTATAGCGCCCTGCATGGCATGCTCGACAACCTCGACCCGCACAGCCAGTTCATGGAACCGAAGGATTTCAAGAGCATGCAGGAAGACACAAAAAGCGAATTCGCCGGACTCGGGGTCACCCTCACTCAGAAGGCCGGCATCCTCACCGTCCTGCACCCGATGGAAGACACTCCCGGATTTGAGGCGGGACTCCTCCCTGGCGATCAGATTTTGAAGATCAACGGCGAATCGACCGAAAAGCTCAACATCAACTCCGCCATCGACAAACTTCGCGGCAAGGTTGGCGAGAAGGTGACTCTAACGATCAACCGCCCTTCAACATCGCAGGTGAAAGATTTTGAGATCATCCGAGCCATCATCAAAGTGCCCAGCGTGAAGGATGCACAGATCCTTCCTTCTCTTGCGAAAACACGACCACGCATCGGGTATGTCCGTATCACGCAGTTCAACGAACCCACCGCCACCGAACTCGCGACCGCCCTCAACAACCTCGAAAAAAGCGGCATGGATGCTCTCGTCCTCGACCTGCGATACAATCCAGGCGGGCTTCTCGGCAGCGCTGTTGACGTCTGCGGAGAGTTTTTAGAACCCAACACTCTGGTCGTTTCGACCGAGGGTCGCACTCCATCGAGAGAATACCGGACGTCTTCCAACTCGACCTCACAGCGGGAATATCCCCTCGTCGTCCTGACGAACTATGCGAGTGCGAGCGGATCGGAGATCGTCGCCGGGGCGCTCAAGGACCTCGGTCGGGCGCTCCTCGTCGGCGAGACCACCTTTGGCAAGGGATCCGTGCAAAGTGTCGTATCGCTTCCCGATGGATCCGCCGCGCGACTCACCACCGCAAAATACTTTACCCCCAGCCGCAAACTCATTCACGAGCACGGCGTGAGCCCACATATTCGCGCAACTCTCACACACGATCAAGAAACGGCTCTCCTCCGCTCACGTAGAAAGGGAGAGGATGCGAGCGCGCCTGCAACGCCTCCCGCTGACCCCCAACTCGACCGCGCCGTCGATGCACTCCAAGCCACGATCCTTAGCGCAAAAGGCACCCCCCACGCAAAGAAATGATACCCACGCCCACGCTCCTCGCTATCGAGACCTCGTGCGACGAAACAGCCGCCGCGATTTTGCGGGGGTTCGACGAAGTGCTGGCACATGAGATTTTCAGCCAAGCCTCGATCCACGCTCAATTCGGCGGAGTGGTGCCCGAAGTCGCCTCGCGCAACCATCTCATTTCCGCGCCCCGCATCATCAATCAGGCCTTAGAGTCAGCAGGGATGGATGTCTCTAATCTCGACGCCATCGCTGCGACGACCGGCCCAGGCCTTGCCTCCGCCCTCCTCGTTGGCGCCTCGACCGCCAAGGGCCTGAGCCTTGGCTCAGGGAAACCCTTCCTTGCGATCAACCATATCGAGGGTCACTTGCTCTCGCCCTTTTTCGGCAAAGCGGAAATCCCCCCACATATCGCTTTGGTCGTGAGTGGTGGCCATACGCTTCTCTTCGACGTCGAGGGATTCGGAAAATACCAACTCCTCGGCCGAACCCTCGATGATGCCGCCGGCGAGGCCTTCGACAAGGTAGCCAAACTTCTTGGCCTAGGTTATCCGGGCGGAGCGGAAATCGACCGACTCGCACGCTCAGGGAACCCGAAGCGACACGACTTCCCACGCGGGATGATCGATTCCGGCGACTACGACTTCAGTTTCAGCGGACTCAAAACTGCTTTACGAATCTTTTTAGAAAAAAATGGCCCCACCACGGATGGCATGCCGGATATCTGCGCGTCCTTTCAAGCGGCCGTCACCGACGTCCTCGTTGCCAAACTGTTCCGCGCAGCGGCGAAACAGGGACGGCGAATTGTCACCATCAGCGGAGGCGTGAGCGCCAATGCCAGCTTACGCTCACTCGCCATGACAAGAGCCGAGCGGGATAATCTCAAACTCCTCACGGCACCTGCGGGACTTCACACGGACAACGCCTTGATGATCGCTTATACAGCCGCTCACCACCTTGCCGCCGGACACACCCATTCGACCAGCGTGGATATTTTTCCAAACTTCGACCCCACTACAATATCCAGCAGGGTCAGCGAGTGCGCCGCTTAACTGCAAAAGGACGTTGAGTTTCGCGAAGGGGTTCTTCCTCTTTTTCCTGAACGGCGACTTCACCAACGTAAATCCGGTAGGCGGCACGCTTGGCGCGCTCGTGAGCCTTTGCTTCATATTCCTGAGCGTGGAATCCCGAGCGCGCGAGTTGGGTCAGAAAAGCAGGTTCACGCTCGGCAGACCAGATCGCGACACGTCCGCCGGGTCGCAGTGCAGAACGAATAGAGGCAAGGCCCTTGCTGGTGTAGAGGCGTGAATTTTTGGCCTGCACAAAGGATGTCGGGCCATTGTCCACATCGAGAATAATAGCGTCGTACGTTCCTGGGCCTTTTTTGATGCAATCGAAAACATCTCCCGTGACGATTTTCACACGAGGATCGTCGAGCAGCTTGCCGTTCAACTCGGACAAGAACTCGCGATTCCAAGCAACGACTTCTGGGAGAAGTTCAGCAACAACCACGACAGCCGTCGGTCCTGCAATTTCGAGCACACGACAGAGACTGAATCCCAAGCCCAGTCCACCAATGAGGATGCGCGGACGATCCGGAGCATTGAAAAAACCACAAGCCAAATCGGCCAACATGATCTCAGACGTCGTCAGATTCGACCCCATGAGCTGGCGACCATTCAGTTTGAGAAAATAATCCCCATCGTGCTCATGGAGGGAAAATCGGGAACCGTCAGGCGTGCGTGTCTCGGCGAGATTGCGAAAGGGAATCATGGTTGCGTCCTAAACTAGGGCTTCAG
>CAYRTN010000029.1:0-13094 GCA_964427235.1 uncultured Chthoniobacter sp.
AAATCCTCCAGCGCCGCTTGCGCCAATTCCTCACTGTGAAAACGAGCTGTGATGCCGCGAGCGAGGCTTTTCTTAGCCTCCATCGGATGCATTCCATCGGGCATGGATTCGTGAAGGAGGACATCGTAATACCTCGCCATGAGCTCATCACTGATGCTCATTATTTTTCCAAACATCGTGGCGGGCAAATCGGTGAGAGCAACATAGTTGCCAAGGCTCTTGCTCATCTTCTGATGGCCATCAAGGCCCTCTAGAATCGGCACCACCATGGCGACCTGCTGAGGGAGCCCCTCTTCGCGCTGAAGGTCACGACCGACCATGATGTTGAAAAGTTGGTCCGTTCCCCCGAGCTCGACATCGGCCTTCACCATCACAGAATCCCAACCCTGCATGATCGGGTATTGGATTTCGTGAGCTCGAATCGGCTGCCCTTTATCCAAACGTGACCGGAAATCCTCGCGCACGAGCATTTGCTGAAGGGTCACGCGACTGTTGAGCTTGATGACCTCCTCGAAACTCATTCCCTCAAACCACTCGCCATTGAAAACAATGCGGGCGCGGCTGCGGTCGAGGATTTTGAAAGCCTGTTCCTGAAAACTCTTCGCGTTAGCCAAAACCTGATCATGCGTAAGTTGAGGGCGAGTGACCGAGCGGCCACTCGGATCGCCGATCATGGCGGTGAAGTCGCCGATGATCAGGATCGCCTCATGGCCCTGATCCTGAAAATCACGCAATTTAGAAAGAGCGATACTATGGCCCAGATGAATGTCGGGCGCCGTGGGATCAACCCCTAGCTTGACCCGAAGGGGGCGTCCGAGCTGAAGCTTGGCGGCGAGTTCCTCTTCGTTGATAACTTTCGCGCATCCGCGCGTTAAAAATGAAATATCTGACATGAAAGGGATATTAGCGGGATTTGTTTAACAACTCACGGACTTCGTCAATGGTCATTTGCTTGTGGAGCTTGGAGTCTTGGTCAAGCGCACCCTGCGCAGCGCCCTTGAGCCCAAAAGCACGCGTAGGAACCGCCGCAGAAGGCGTGGAAGCAGTCTTGGAGGATTGAGAAAAGGCGCTCGTCTTGGCTCCCTTAACGCGATAAGCCTCATCTTTACCTGTAACACTGCCATGGGACTGATAAGCCGATGAGCCCGTCTCATAAACCTTCTTTCCAAGCCATGGGTTTTTGAGACCTAGAAAAGACCGCACTTCTGAATACCCCTTGATTCGCGCGTCTTTCACTCCTTGGTAGGCCGTGCTCGAAAATGACGCCGATTTCACCCACGAAGAGCCCGTCGATCCAAAGCTCTTATTTTGAAACTGGCTTGCTTGATTTCGATCCGGGGAATTGATGCGATCCATCAGTTTTTTTTCCTGCACTTGAGCATTCACGATCGGAGGCATCGCCAACCCAAGGAAAACGAGAATGAGCCAATACCCGCGCATCACTCAGCGCGGAGTCACTGTTCGATCAACAACAAAACTAGGCTGGGATTTCAACGAGGCTTCCGTTTTGTATGTCTCAGCTGAGTGCATGTCTCTGGTCGAAATTTTTTCCTTAAACTCGATTCGCTCACGGGGATTGATAATAACGATCCCCTCTTCGGGCTTAAATGCCCGATCATCAGACCAGCGATCCACGATGGCGCCGGAGGAATTATAGGTTAATATCTCGATCCGTTGACTGGTTGGAAAATCCAGTCTCGTGAGGGATTTGGAATTATTGCGAACCGTGTAGGTGACCTCAACTTCCCGCTGATCCTTGATAACTGGACTCTCGGGATCGACTTGCAATGAAGCCTCCTCTGGCTGAGCTGAACTGGAACTAAGCTTCACATCAGCAAACATGTCAGTAAAAAAATGGCCCGCTTTGGCGAGGGCCGAATTGTACTCCCGACGAGGCACGCGGGGATAGCCTTTCGATGGGGACTCGATTCGTTGGTAATTGGCATCGTCAACGATGCTGGTCAAAAAGAAGGGACTCGATTCATCAGGCTGCTTAATCGCGAATGCCGTGCCGGCATCCTGAGGATCCGACGACTGCGCGCCGACATCCAAAAGCGACACCATAACGAAGGCGGCGACGAAGAGGTATTTCATGCTTAAGATAGCTAACCGCAGGTGCTCATAGTTGCAATTCCTATCAATTGGCATAGAATGCCCACTCCGTTGCTGGGCTCATCCGGCACCGCAAATCCCTTAGATTAGCCGACCCATGACCCGATTTGTTTTTTTCATCTGCATAGCCTTGGCCCTTTTTCAGAGCCCCCTCATGGCGGGTTCGAAAAAAAGCCCCGAAATCACCATCCGCCTCCACGCGCAAGGCGACAAGGCTGTCGGCGAATCCTTTGTCACCGAAGTCGAGCTCAATAACCCCAAGCAGAAGATCTTCATTCAAAAAGTGCCCGTTCTGAGCGAGCGGGACATTAAGGCATTTTACGCATTTCCAGGAAATGACGGCATGATCGGCGCTTACTTTCGACTCGATGACCACGGCACGAACAAGCTCTTCCAGTTCACCCAAGAGGAAAAGGGCCGCATCGCCGTGGTGCTTATCAATGGCCGCATCGCCTCCTCCATCATGGTTCAACCAGGCAATAATGATGGTATTTTTTACGTTCCGGGCGGCTTCATGCCCGAGGAAATCGCTCGCCTGCAAAAAAAATTCCCGATCATCGGAAGAGAATCGGAATTTGGAAAAAAACCACCGAACCCTAAAAAACAAACCGCCCAGTGATCGCTCGTCAGTTTTTTCTCATTGTGGCCTTTGCGGGGGCTATTCAAGCAGCGGTTTTTGATTTTCCGACGGACAACCACGCCCTCCTGGAGGACAAACCGCAGGACTTTTACATGTATGTGGACCGCAATTTCGAGGGCGTCTCTACGAAGGTTTGGGAAGGCGGATCCTTCGGCTACGTGAGGGGCCCGCAGCGTCTGGGCGAGGAAGTCATCTATTTACAACTCCACGAAGGCATCGATATCGCTCCGACACAGCGAGACGCCAGTGGCAAACCGCTGGATGACATCCGAGCTTCGGCTGCAGGAAGAATAGCCCATGTGAGTTATGAAGCCGGCGCCTCCAACTACGGACGCTACATCGTCATCGAGCACGATATCGAAGGCAGTCCTGTTTATACCCTTTACGCGCATCTCTCCTCAATTTCTGTAGAACCCGGTCAGCAGGTAGCGCAGTGCGACGTGATCGGCCGCATGGGCTTCACTGGCGCTGGAATCAATTGCGAGCGAGCACACCTTCACTTTGAAATCGCGCTTTTATTAAGCACCGATTTTGAGTCTTGGTATAAACGTTATTTCAGCGGAACGCCGAACAAGCATGGTCCTTATCACGGATACAACCTATCAGGGATCGATCCCGCGAAAGTTCTCCTTGAGTGTGCAAAAAATCCCGCGTTTCGATTCAGCGACTACATCCGAGGACAGGAAGCTTTTTATAAAATCACGATTCCTAACTCGCCCTCCCTGTCGATCATCCGTTCCTACCCGTGGCTCGTGTCGAATGGCGAGGATGCTTGCCCACCGGCATGGACAATCGCCTTCAATCGCTTTGGAACTCCAATGAGTGCAATGGCCTCATCGAAGGCCGCCGCCGCTCCGGAGATCGCTTGGGTTCGCGAAACTCCGTTCGCTTACAACCACACGACACGCGGGATCATTGCTGGATCCAAAGGCAGCCCGCACCTCACGGATTCGGGCAAGCGATTTTTGGACCTCCTTGGTAGGTGGGACCAAAAAAGCCGCCTTGATAATTAAATTAGCAAAAGTCTTGCTTGTTCCAACGTTCCGTTTAGTTTCATCCCTTCCTATGGCAAAAACAGCATGGCTCGAGCGCAACAAGCGCAAACAGAAAACAGTTGAAAAATACGCGGAACTTCGCGCGGAGTTGAAAGCAAAGAAAGACTATGCTTCCCTCGCGCAACTTCCTCGCGACGCAAGCCCAACCCGTCTTGTGAACCGCTGCCGCATCACCGGCCGTCGCCGCGCATTCCTCCGCCGCTTCCAAATTTCGCGTATCACATTCCGCGAGATGGCATCGAACGGATTGATCCCCGGCGTTACTAAATCCAGCTGGTAGTCACTATAATCTGGGTGCCTTTGTGAAAAAGCACCCAAGATTTCCTCATTCCTCCAGATATGCTACCACACTGGAAGAAAAACCCAATTCTCGGATTGGGTATCGGTGTTGGTTTGCTAGGGGCTGTCGCACTTGCTGTAAGCCGAGGCACTCGTCGTTCTACTAGAGAGCCTATACCGGACGCGATTTCGCCCACCATTTTTGCCACACGCGTGGCACAGACTTCGAAAGGCCAGATTGTTTACCACATCTGTGGATCCGGGGAGCCTATCCTTTTTCTCCATGGATACTTCCTTGGAGCCTCCTCGTACGAGTGGTCCAAAGTTTACTCCCACTTTGCTATGGACCGAGAGGTCATTGCTCCCGATCTGATCGGGTTCGGCGAGTCCGAACGCCCATCACAGGCGTTGGATGCCAGCGATATCGCTGACAGCATTGCCGAGTTGCTTCGTCAGATTGTTGCTGGTCGCCCGGTCGCTCTTATCGCCAGTGGACTCACGTGCCAGATCGCGCTCCTCTTGGCATCCAGACATCCTGAACTCATTTCGCGCTTGGTCTTATTTATGCCAACCAAATTGCGCACGCCCCCTCAATGGAACGCCATGGGAATGGGTGTTGCCAAAGGGATTCCCGCGCTAAAACGCTTCATTTACCGCAACCATCTCTCGCGGGCCCCGTTCATCAAAAATTGGCTCACGCGCGTGGGTTTTGCCAAACCGGAAAATGTCACGGACGAAACCGTCAGCATTCT
The DNA here is from genome assembly GCA_964427235.1 of uncultured Chthoniobacter sp. Lineage (GTDB taxonomy): Bacteria > Verrucomicrobiota > Verrucomicrobiia > Chthoniobacterales > Terrimicrobiaceae > UBA967. The sequence goes on from CAYRTN010000029.1 coordinate 4,839, forward strand.
TACCACATGCGCCCAGCAGTATGGGGCAGAGCATGCGATCCTCGGGTTTTTGCGAAACCGACGCCGATTCCATGTCGAGGATCGTCTCGGCAATGTGATTGCTCCCGTTCATATCCTGTGGCCCGAGGCCGCGAAGGGATTCGATCCCGCCGAGGGTTCCGAGCTTTGCCGGAAACTTCCCAATGCAAGTCTTCACATCCTTCCCGAAGCTGCGACTTTTGCTCCAATGGAAATGCCCACCGAAATCGGCACAGCCATTTCGCGCTGGCTCGATGCCGACTTTGCTCACGCAAGTATCGCCTGACACATATGTCGGCCTCCGAAATCAAAAATCCCGCCCAACGAATCGTTTTAGTTCGCCATGGCGAGACGGAATGGAGCCTGAACGGACGCCACACCTCGACCACTGATATCCCACTTACCCCAGAAGGCGAGCGTCGTGCGAATATTCTAAAGCCGTTCCTCTCCGACTGGAATTTCGGTCTCGTCCTCTGCAGTCCCCGCCTCCGCGCCCGCCGCACTTGTGAGCTGATCGGTTGGGGAGAAAAAGCGCAATCCACCGACGATCTCGTGGAATGGAATTACGGAATTTACGAAGGCCTCACGACACCCGAAATTCGCAAGGCTGTGCCGGACTGGACGGTCTTCACCAAGCCTTGCCCAAATGGAGAGTCCGCAAGTGAAGTCGCAACACGAGTAGATCGGGTAATCCAACGCGCCCGCGAATTTGGCGGAGACACACTCATTGTATCGCACGCCCACTGCCTCCGAGTGCTAACGGCGCGATGGTTGGGCATGGAGCCCAAAGGAGCGCGGTTTTTCCGTTTGGAGACGGGAACTTGGAGTCTTCTTGGGTACGAACACGCGAACCCCGCTTTACACGTCTGGAGCGCCCCGCCGGCATCGCTCAATGGCGCTTGAAGCCAGCTTTATCTGATCTTGCTCACTTGTTCCGCGAGCACATCCGCAACGCGGCTCATTTCAGATCTGGTGTTGTAAAAATGGGGACTGAATCGAAGCCACTTTTCACCTGCGCGGCTTGAGCGAAGCGACGCCGTGATATTAGCTGCCTCCAGCGCCGCAAATAATCGAGCGCTTTCCGTCACTGGGTGCCTCGCCGTCAGGATCCCCGAACGGAGCGGATCATCAGCACGGGGAGAAAGAAATTCGAAACCCATTTCACTCAGGCAGGATTCTAAGAAATCCCTGCAATCGAGGATGGAAGCCTGCACGCCATCAATGCCGACTTCTGAAAGCATTTCCAGGCTGGCCTTCATACCATACATGCCAGCGATGTTGAGCACACCGGGTTCATAGCGCCGGGCGGTTTCCTCAAAAACAATCTCATCCTGTGCCACAAAGTCGGGGGATTTCACATTCCAAGCTCCCAGCAATGTGGGCCGACAGATTTCAAAGTTCCGCTTGGCCACATAAACAATCCCGATCGCCAAAGGCCCGAGCATCCATTTATGGGCATCCGCACTCAGAAAATCCACATACTTCACACTGATGGGGGCAGCTCCGATGGTTTGAATGGCATCAAGGGAAAACAGAACTCCCCTCGACTGCAACATCCGACCAATGGCATCGACATCAATCCTACGACCACTCAAGAAGTGACAGGATGCCAGCGCGACAAGTCTAGTTCGTGGAGTGATCGCAGCCTCCACCAACTCCGGCGTGATTCCTCCCGCTACCGCAGGCTGAAGTCGACGTATCACAACGCCCCTTTCTTGAAGCGCCATCCACGGATAAACATTCGAAGGGTAGTCGTCCCCGTAATAAAGCAATTCGTCTCCAGGGGCCCAGTTCAAGCCATTGGCAAAAAGGCTCAACCCTAGCGATGTTGGCCCAAGCAGAGCCACCTCGCTGGCATCCGCGCCAATGAGATTGGCACAAACGGCGCGCGTCTGAGCGACATCGCGAAGCACATCGCCAAATTCTTGGTGATGGCGGCAACTCGCCTGCGCATGAGCGCTCATGGCATCCGCCGCACGACGGGGCAAAATCGTCACGCCGGCATGAGCGAGGAATATTCCACTCTCAACAACCGGAAACTCGCAACAACGTTCGCCCTCAGTGGCGAAAACACTCACGCTCGCGTCTCCTCGGCTTCATGGATGAGTTTCCAGAAATCATTGGTTTTTGAGAGCCCGCTATCTTCTTGGTCAAGCGGCAGATTGGAGCGGAATAAAAAATCCCGGATCGTGTTTTTGTGCAGCACGCGGTGAACAAGCAATCCCTCGGCATGACGCTCAAAATAAATCCGGTAATCCTTCGCCCGGTACCGCAAAAGCGAACGACCATCACGCGAGACCCGCCCAAAGCACTCGCTATCCAGCGATTCCAAGTCTCCCGGGAGAAATTGGAATTCGGATAGCAAATCGAGTTGAAGATCCTTCGGAAGCGCGGCCATTTCGGATGCGCTGATTTTATTAAATATCACCTGAAACACGAGAGAGCATTGGCCCGATCCCATCGCTGTTGGCAAGAATCCTTTTTTTGAGAGAACTGATTGCCTAGCCCTCAAAATTCTGGGATTAGTCAACCTTCTCCCTTATGTCCAAAAAAACCGAATCCATCGCCACAGAAAATCGCGTCTTTAAACCCTCCAAGCCGTTTTCAAAAAAAGCGGTTGTTAAAAGCTTTGATGACTACAAAAAGCTATACGCGCAATCTATCAAGAATCCGGAAAAGTTTTGGGCTGGCGAGGCCTCTGAACTTCTTTGGCAAAAGAAATGGAACCAAGTTCTGGATTGGAAGCCGCCCTTTGCAAAGTGGTTTGTAGGCGGACAACTCAACGCCGCCGAAAATTGCCTCGATCGTCATCTCGACGGCCCCCGCCGCAATAAAGCGGCCATCATCTGGGAGGGCGAACCCGGCGAACGCCGCACACTCACCTACCAACAACTCCACCGCGAGGTCTGCGTATTTGCAAATATTCTCAAGCGGAACGAAGTCAAAAAAAGCGACCGCGTTTTAATTTACATGCCGCTGATTCCCGAAGCGGTCATCGCCATGCTGGCCTGCGCCCGCATCGGAGCGGTTCACTGCGTTGTCTTTGGTGGCTTCAGTAGCGACAGCATCAAGGATCGCCTTGCTGATAGCGGAGCGAAAGTGGTCGTCACGGCCGATGGCGGATATCGCCGAGGCCAAATCGTCTCGCTTAAACAAAATGTGGACTACGCATTGAAGGACAACTCGCAAGTCCGCCGAGTGATCGTTGCCCGCCGCACCAGTCTTGATATCCACATCGAGGAGGGCCGCGATGTTTGGTGGCATCGGGAAGCAGAATACGTCGATGCGAAATGCTCAGCTGTTCCTGTTGACAGCGAACATCCCCTTTTCATCCTCTATACGAGCGGCTCGACCGGAAAACCGAAGGGTATTCTTCACACCACCGGCGGGTATCTCACCGGCACCGCTGCCACGAGCAAATATATTTTCGACCTTCGCGAGGAAGACATTTACTGGTGCACCGCCGACGTCGGTTGGATCACCGGTCACAGCTATCTCGTTTACGGTCCACTTGCGAATGGAGCTACTTGCGTCCTCTATGAAGGCGCTCCAAACTGGCCCGAACCCGATCGTTTTTGGAAAATCATCGAAGAACTCGGAGTCACGATCCTTTATACTGCTCCGACCGCGATCCGTGCATTCATGAAGTGGGGCGACGAGTGGCCCGCGAAACACGATCTGTCCTCTTTGAGACTTCTGGGAAGCGTTGGCGAACCAATCAACCCTGAAGCTTGGATGTGGTATCACAAAAATATCGGCGCAGAACGCTGCCCGATCGTTGACACGTGGTGGCAAACCGAGACTGGCTCTATATTGATTTCCCCATTGCCAGGAGCAACCCCGCTGAAGCCCGGCACTGCTACATTGCCTTTCTTCGGCGTTGATGCAGCCATCGTCGATGACAAAGGAAAAGAAGTCGGTCCCAATGAATCCGGCAAACTTGTCGTTCGCAAACCTTGGCCAGCCATGCTCCGCACGATTTATGGCGATAAACCCCGCTACAAAAAACAATATTGGAGCGAGGTCAAAGGTTGCTACTTCACAGGCGATGGCGCCCGCCGTGACAAGGATGGCTACTTCTGGATCGTCGGTCGTATTGACGACGTTCTCAATGTCGCTGGTCACCGACTTGGAACCGCCGAGGTCGAAAGCGCGATTGTTGGGCATGATTCCGTAGCAGAGGCCGCCGTAGTTGGTCGCCCAGATGAAATCAAGGGTCAAGGCGTTGTTGCCTTTGTTATCCTCCGCGAAGGTCAGTCCGCATCCAAGGATTTGGCGGAAAAAATCCGCCGCCACGTGGCTCAAGCCATCGGCCCCATTGCGAAACCCGATGAAATTCGCTTTGCGGAAGCTCTTCCAAAAACACGCAGCGGCAAAATCATGCGCCGACTCCTCAAGCAGATCGCCGCAGGTGAAAGCATCACTGGTGATACTACCACGTTGGAGGATCTCAGCGTCCTCACGAAACTAAGCAAATCCTCGGAAGAATAAGTGCGCCGTCGCCTTCTCATCACCGCCTGCGCATGGATGGCTCTTGCCTCCTATGCGCAGGCTGAGTGGGAGATCCTTGAGTCAAAATTGCTCGGAACACCTGCCGCTGGAGTCCGAGTTATTGAAACTCAATGCCAAAACGGATCGATTCTCGCCCGAGTCACCTGCGCGACCTTCGATGATAGCGGATACACATTACGGGTCATCGACAGCCCGAGTCCGGGATCAGCTACCCTCGCCAGCGTCCTCTCAAAATCTAACGTCATCGCAGGCGTGAATGGCGCCTATTTCCACTCCACCTACGAACCTGTCGGATTAGTTGTGGTGAACGGCAAGACGCAACATCCTTTCGAAAAAGCAAAATTACTGAGCGGCATTTTAAGCGTCCGAACCAATGGCGAAATCTCGATCATTCGATCAGAACAATTTTCTTCAACAGCTACTCCACTCGCCCAGGCACTTCAGTGTGGCCCGATGCTTGTAGAAAGAGGCCGACCAGTGACTGGACTGAATGGCACACGCAACGCTCGCCGCACGGCCGTTGCAATGGGACCAAAAGGAAAAATCGCCCTCGTCTATATCTCTTCAGTAACCCTCGCTGATGCTGGTCAAATCCTCTCACTTCCCCAAATATTTGGACAATGGGCCCCTACCACAGCACTGAATCTCGATGGAGGAAGCTCCAGTGGATTCTGGTCAGGAAATACTCTTCATCTTCCAGAAATCAAACGCGTAAGGAACTTCCTAGCTATAGTTCCTAAAAAAAACGCGAAGTAGCTGGATCGTTTTCACAATCCCCGTTGCAGCCCCCAAGCCAAATTACGCTGAATCCATTTGGGATTTAGTTTTGTGATTTCTGCAAAAGAAGTTGCTATTTGCATTTATCGCGCCATTATAATCACACTAAAGCAAAATAAAGCCATTTATTGCGCCACATAAATCAAATATAATGCCACTTAAAATCTCAAAACATCAATTAAGCGCCATATTAGATATTGTCCGCTTATTCCCGAATGGGGCGGCGATCCGCGATTTATTGGAGTCTCCGGCGCTTAGCACCCCCAAACGGACGCTTCAGCGTCACTTGGAGCACCTCGTATCCGAAGGACGCTTGGAAGCAAAAGGCGTTGCGCGGGCGCGCCGTTATTTAATTTTGGAATCAGCCACGAGCCTCAAGGAGGACTCGCCACTGATGGCACGCGGCAACGAGTGGCTTTCGACGGAAGCTGATCGCATTAGAGATTCGATTCTGAGACCATTAGCACAACGAACGCCCGTTGGCTATCGAGGGGCTTTTTTAGACGCGTACCACCCGAACAAGACATTTTATCTTCCAAATTCAATGAGGAGCGATTTGGCGCGTCTGGGGCAAGTGAGTTTTGAGGAACTCCCACCTGGCACGTATGTGCGTCAATTCCTGAATCGTTTGCTGATCGATCTTTCTTGGAATTCCAGCCGCCTTGAAGGCAACACGTACTCACTTCTCGAGACACAGCACCTTATCGAATGCGGCGAAGGAGCTGAGGGGAAGCCACCGGAAGAAACTCAGATGATTCTCAATCACAAAGCCGCTATTGAGATGCTCGCGGAGCAAGCGGATGGCATTGGTTTCAATCGCCACACGATTTGCAACATTCATGCTTTACTTTCGGATAACCTCTTGCCCAATCCTGCGACCTGTGGGCTCATACGCTCGCGTCCAGTTGGTATTAGTGGCACGGTTTTCCATCCTTTGGCGGTACCTCAAATGATCGAGGAGAATTTCGACATCATTTTACAAAAAGCCCAAGCGATCCAGAACCCCTTTGAACAGGCCTTTTTTGTGATGGTGCACTTGCCCTATCTCCAACCCTTCGAGGATGTGAACAAGCGTGTCTCACGACTGGCTGCCAACATTCCGCTCATCCGCAGAAATCTCTGCCCGCTCTCTTTTATTGATGTGGATCAGAAGGATTACATTGGAGGCTTGCTGGGGATATATGAGCTCAATCGTTTTGAATACCTGCGCGACGTTTTTGATTTTGCGTACCGCCGCTCATGCGCACGGTATTCGGCGGTCCGGCAATCTCTAGGGACACCGGATCCGTTTCGCCTCAAATATCGCACCAGCATCTCGGAAACTGTTCGTGAAATCGTTCAAAAAACGATGACAAAAAGCGGGGCGTTGGCTTTTTCGAATCAAGTTGCTGCTGAAAAACTCCCCGAGTCTGAGCGAACGAAATTCGTGGATATCATCGAAATGGAATTGAACGGACTTCACCCCGGCAACATCGTTCGCCATCGCTTACGCCCTTTAGAATTTGAAGCCTGGAAGGGCTCATTTCTGAATTGAAGCTATTTAACGCGAAGGTGATGGAGTCGGTGGAGTGGGCATAAATATTTGGCTGTTATATAGTCATTGGCAATGTCGAATGAATACAATAATCCCGCTTTCGAGTCCAAAAAAGCATCCATTTGCTCGGGAGTCATGGAAGCCGGATGACGCTCACTGATTGGCAAAAGATGCAAACAATCGGGCGTGTTTTGGAGCGAGTTCGGTCCTCGATTTATGATGCATTAACGACGACCATAATATCGACGCTTTCTGAAAGGATAGGTTCAACTCTTGACCGGCTGAGAACACTGCTGTGCTTCTCGCTGCATAACGGAAGAATTTTGTCCTGCACCGCCATAAATCAATAGCTGATTTGATATTGCAACTCGTATGTGTTTGTTTGATAACTTTAGTTTAAATTGGCAAAAGAGCAGCTTCGGATATTTTTAAAGCGCAAGAATTATAATTAGTTTACGGCAATAAAATTAGTAGCATGCGTTTTAAATTAAATTGTCGTTCGCTAGGCAGAATCTTGATGCCACTCATTTGTTTGACCCTGGCTTTGGATGCTCTCGGTGCCCGGCAGCTTAACGGGTATGGGTCTTTGAAAGATCCCAGTGCGGTCAAGAGTGTGGTGCTGATCGACTCCGGACTTGTTGCAAGTATCCCAAAGGGAGAACTCGTTGGATCGCAAATCATAGAGATCGACGGCAAGCGTGATGTCATTAGACAGATCACTTCTGCACTCAAGGGGTTGTGCGATATTGATATTCTGCGTGTGATCTCCCATGGCGATGCCGGCTCTCTGCGTTTTGGCAAGCACGCTCTCAATGCCGCTGAAATCAATGCGCGCTCGCCGGAAGTTGCTGGCTGGAGTCAATCGCTCGCTGCCAAGGCCGACCTGATGCGACATTGAGCGGAGGAAACGCGAGTGTGGCAGGCGCGTTTGCCTTTAGTGGAAACCAAAGCGCGCCGTTCCAAATTACGAGTCCGTAGTTTTTTGTAGTTAGAGGTGAGGCTTAGTCGACGATCGCCATGCAATCGCCGTAGCTGAAGAATCGGTAGCGATCGCAAATGGCTTCTTGGTAGGCACGGAATGTGTTTTTGTAGCCGGCCATGGCGCAGACGAGCATGAGGAGCGTCGAACCGGGGAGGTGGAAGTTGGTGAGGAGCGCGCCGGTATGTTTGAAGGTGTAAGGGGGGCGGATAAAAATGCGGGTGCGTCCATCGTGGGGGAGGATCGGGCCGGGCGGTTGGGATTCGAGGACGCGGGCGGCGGTCGTTCCAATTGCGAAAACGCGCTCGGCCGCGTTGATGGCGATGGCCGACTCGGGGCTGATCGAGTAAACTTCCTCGTGCATCGTGTGCTCGCGGATGTCTTCGGTTTTTACCGGAAGAAATGTTCCTGCGCCCGCATGGAGGGTGACGAAGGT